>NZ_JBBMEP010000004.1:0-147148 GCF_040096475.1 Faecalibacterium faecis
GATTCGAACCACCGAAGCTGAAAGCAGCAGATTTACAGTCTGTCCCCATTGGCCACTCGGGAACACGCCCATATTCACTTTTTGTGTCCTTCGCCGGACGACTTGTTTATTCTATCATGCAGAAAGGCTTTTGTCAACTGTTTTTTTACCTTTTTCTTCAAATGCGTTTTCCGTGCAGAGAAACGGCGGGAAAAGCCCTGCAGCCATGCAGGCACGGTAAAGTCGGAGAAAAAAGCCAGCCGGAAGAAATTGATAGGCAAATTGCAAGAAAAACTCGGGACAATATGTGAAAAGTGCAAGACTTTTTGTCTCTGCATTGAAAAACGCAGTAAGGCGTGATATATTTAAAACGCAACAAAGTGCAACAAAATGGATGGCGCTTTTGTCACTCTGTGGCAAATCAGGCGGGATAAGTAGAAAAAGAAAGGCATAGCGACAAACCATGACGATTCAGGAATGTTATAGACAGATGGGCGCAAATTATGAGGACGTGCTCAAGCGGCTTTACAACGAAGGCATGATCTGCAGATTTACGCTGATGTTTTTGAACGACGACAGCTATCCGAAACTGGAGCAGGCATTGAAGAAAGAAAATGTGAAGGAAGCATTCCGTGCGGCACACACGCTCAAGGGCGTGTGCCAGAACCTGGGCTTTACCAACCTGTATCAGCCCACCTACGATTTGACCGAGGTGCTGCGCACAGGCACACTGGAAGGTACCAAGGAGCTGTTTGACAGCGTGGCCTGCCAGTACAAAATCACCATCAATGCGATCCGTGCGCTCCAGTAAGCTCCGCATTTGGCTCGATCTCCAAACGGCATCCTTCCTTATAAAAAGGCAGGATGCCGTTTTTTATTGCATTCTGCGCAGTTTTATGATATAATGCCGGACGAACTGAACAGAAAAACAGCAGGTGCCTTTTGCCGATGCACTGCACGGCGGAAAGGGTAAAAGGGAAGCGGGTGCAGATCCCGCACGATCTCGTCACTGTGATAAGGGAGTCCGCATCAGGGTGCTTTGCACCAGCCACTGGAGCTTATGCTCTGGGAAGGAGATGACGGGCGGCGATCTTTCAGTCAGGAAACCTGCCTGCTGTTGGTACGGGGGTGCAAACCCCAGATCACGAGGAATTGGTTGTACCAAAAAGCCCTGAAACAACAGAGGTCTTTTTGTCATGCCATCCGCAGGACAGAAGGGCCTCTTCTTTCATCTTTCTTTCCTGTACCCTTTGTTTGGTTCAAACCGCAATTTATCCAGCAGGAAAGGACAAGAACAATGAGAAAGATCGAAACCAAAAAGCTGGCCGCAGCTGTTACGGCTCTGGCTCTGTGCGCCGGCGTGCTCACCGGCTGCGGCGGTGCTGCTTCCAGCACTGCATCCAGCACCGCTGCGTCTTCCGCTTCCAGCGAAGCGAGCAGCGAGGAGGCTGACGAAATGGCAGCAAAGAACGTGGCAGACCTGATCGATGCCATCTATGTGCAGGAGCGCAATGAGGATACCGATGCTCAGTGCGAAGCCGCCAAGGCTGCATGGGATGCCCTGACCGACACCCAGAAGGAACTGGTGGAAGGTGAGAACGCCGACCCCGACTACTTTGGCCGTGACACCGGCGATGCTTCCAAGGATGATGCCCGCAATCAGGACGACATTGGCGACAACGAGCTGCTGGTGGTCTCCTTCGGCACCTCCTTCAACGACAGCCGCGTGAAGGACATCAAGGGCATCGAGGATGCCCTGCAGGCCGCATACCCGGACTGGAGCGTGCGCCGCGCCTTCACCGCACAGATCATCATCAACCATGTGCAGGCCCGTGACGGCGAAAAGATCGACAACATGCAGCAGGCCATGGACCGCGCTGTGGAAAACGGCGTGAAGAATCTGGTCGTCCAGCCCACCCACCTGATGCACGGTGCTGAGTACGACGAGATGATGGAAATGATCGACACCTACCGCGACAAGTTTGAATCTGTCGCTGTGGCTGAGCCCCTGCTGGGCGAGGTCGGTTCCGATGCCACCATCATCAATCAGGATAAGGAAGACGTTGCCAAGGCTGTCACCGCTGCTGCCGTGAAGGAAGCCGGCTACGACAGTCTGGATGCCGCTGCTGCGGACAAGGTCGCCTTTGTCTTTATGGGCCACGGCACCTCGCACACCGCAAAGGTGAGCTACAGCCAGATGCAGACCACTATGCAGACTCTGGGCTACGACAATGTGTTCATTGGCACCGTTGAGGGCAAGCCGGAAGAGACTGCCTGCGAGAACGTCATCGAGGCTGTTAAGGCTGCGGGCTACACCAAGGTCATCCTGCGCCCGCTGATGGTGGTTGCCGGCGATCACGCCAACAACGATATGGCCGGTGAGGATGCCGACTCCTGGCTGAGCCAGTTCAAGGCTTCCGGTGCTTTCGACAGCATCGACTGCCAGATCGCTGGTCTGGGCGGGATCGAGGATGTCCAGAAGCTGTATGTCGCCCACACCAAGGCGGCGATCGATTCTCTGAACGGTTGATCAAACGAACCCTCTCCGTCTCGCGGCCGCTTTGCGGCATCCGGTGGAGAGGGTTCATTTTTTATCTGAACAATGGTATAATAAAAGCTGATTTCTTATAATGTAGAGGTATTTCCTATGAAACGCGTTTTTTCCTGTATTGTCGCTGCTTCTCTGGCACTGAGTCTGCTGGTGGGCTGCGGCGCTTCTTCCACGGCATCTTCTGCAGCTTCCAGTGCTGCTTCTTCCGAGGCGGCATCCTCTGTGGCTTCTTCTGCCGCTGAGACCGCCGCTTTGCCGGATGGTGTGTATACCGCCGAGTTTGACACCGACAGCAGCATGTTCCACGCCAACGAAGCCTGCGACGGCAAGGGCACCCTGACCGTGGAGAACGGCCAGATGACCTTCCATGTCAGCCTTGCTTCCACCCATATCGTCAACCTGTATCTGGGCAAGGCTTCCGATGCCGCCGACCACGAGGCCGACTGGCTGCAGCCCACCACAGATACCGTCACCTATTCCGACGGCACCTCGGAGGAGGTGTACGGCTTTGACATTCCGGTCACTGCTGTGGATACGGACTTTGACCTTGCCATTCTGGGCACCAAGGGCAAGTGGTACGATCATGTCGTCAGCGTGCGTGATGCCGTGGAAAAGGCTGCGGAAGCCGAGACCCCGGCAGACGGCACCTACACCTGTGATGTGACGCTGGAGGGCGGCTCCGGCCGTGCCACCGTGGAGAGCCCCGCCGCCCTGACCGTGGCAGACGGCAAAATGACCGCCACCATCGTGTGGAGCAGCCCCAACTACGACTATATGCTCGTGGACGGCGAGAAGTATCTGCCCACCAACACCGAGGGCAATTCCACCTTTGAAATTCCGGTATCGGCGCTGGATACCGCACTGGATGTCACCGCCGACACCGTTGCCATGAGCACCCCCCACGAGATCGAGTATACGCTGACCTTTGATTCCGCAAGTCTGAAGTGACTCCTCCAGTCACCTTCTTTGGCAAAAAGATAAACTTTACCGTACTGCCAAAGCCTCCCTCTATGAGGGAGGTGGCACGGCGCAAGCCGTGACGGAAGGAGTTACCTATGAAAATCACTCGCAACCAATTTCTGAAACTGATCCCCGCTGCGGCGCTGACGCTGACCGGCTGCGGCAGCAAGGCTCAACCTGCCAATACGGAAAGTCTTGTTTTCTCCCATCATTACAAGCTGGACTATGCACAGCAGTTCACAGCGGACTGCTATGAGGGCGGCTATACCATGCTGACCATCGCGGAGTCGGATGCACGGTTCCTTGTTGTGCCGGAAGATGCTGCGGAGGTGGACGGTCTGCCTGCTGATGTGACTGTGCTGCGCCAGCCGGTGGAGAATATTTATCTGGTCTCCACCTCGGTGATGGATCTGCTTTTGCATCTGGATGTACTGGACAGCGTGGCCTTTTCCGGCACCAAGGCCGAGGGCTGGTATCTGCCCGAGGTGAAGCAGGCCATGGAAGAGGGAAAAATTGCCTACGCCGGCAAGTACAGCGCCCCGGATTACGAGCAGATCCTGGCAGCGGGCTGCCGCCTTGCCATTGAGAATACTATGATCCTGCACACGCCGGAGGTAAAGGAGCAGCTGGAACACTTTGGCATCCCGGTGCTGGTGGAGCGTTCCAGTTACGAGAGCGACCCGCTGGCCCGCATGGAGTGGATCAAGCTTTACGGCATCCTGCTGGGCAGGGAAGAACAGGCCGAGCAGGTGTTTTCCGCGCAGGAGACAGCCGTTCAGCCCATCCTCTCGCAGGAACCCACGGGAAAAAGCTGTGCCTTCTTCTCGCTGACCACCAACAACCTTGCCACTGTGCGCAAGGGCAGTGACTATGTGGCCCGCATGATCGAAATGGCGGGCGGCAGCTATGTCTTTGCGGACCTGACGGACAATGGCAACAGCCTTGCTACCATGAACCTGCCGCTTGAGGACTTCTATGCAGGTGCAAAGGATGCCGATGTGCTCATCTACAACAGCGCCATCGAGGGCATGATCGCATCGGTGAGCCAGCTGACCGAGCGTTTCCCACTGTTGAACGAGTTCAAAGCGGTGCAGAACGGTCAGGTGTGGTGCACCACCCAGAGCCTGTTCCAGCAGAGCATGGAGCTGGCAGACCTGATCGTGGATATGAACCGGGTGTTTACCAAGGGCACACCTGCCGCCAGTACCCTGAAATTCCTCACCCATGTGGACTAAAGAAGGAAAATTTTACAGAAAGGAAAGCCTATGACCCGTACCAGACGCCTTGCAGCCGCCTATATTGCCCTTGCGGCAGCCGTGGCTGTGCTTTTTGCGCTGAACCTGTTCTGGGGCAGCGTATCCCTTGCACCGGGTGCGGTGCTGACGGCACTGCTGGGCAAGGGCGGCGATGCGCTTGCGGGGAACATCATCCTGCAGCTGCGCCTGCCCCGCGCGGTCATGGCGGCGCTGCTGGGGGCAGCCCTCAGCGCAGCGGGATACCTGCTGCAGACTTTTTTTGCAAACCCCATTGCCGGGCCATTTGTTATGGGCGTTTCCAGCGGCGCAAAGCTGGCGGTGGCCCTGACCATGGTGGTGTTTCTGGACCGCGGGATGCTGACCAGCTCGGCCACGATGATCGCGGCTGCCTTTGCGGGTGCCATGGCTTCCATGGCCTTTGTGCTGGCGGTGGCCCGGCGGGTGCAGCGCATGAGCATTCTGGTCATCTGCGGTGTGATGATCGGCTATATCTGCTCCGCCATCACCGATATCGTGGTGGCCTTTGCGCAGGATTCCAACATCGTCAACCTGCACAACTGGTCGCAGGGCAGCTTTTCCGGCGTGACATGGGCCAATGTGCAGGCTGCGGCACTGGTGGTGCTGCCTGCGCTGGCGGCATCCTTTCTGCTTTCCAAGCCCATGGCCGCCTACCAGATGGGCGAAGCATATGCCCGCAGCGTGGGCGTGAATGTCAAGCCTTTCTCGGTAGCGCTGGTGCTGCTATCCAGCCTGCTGGCGGCCTGCGTCACCGCCTTTGCGGGGCCGATCTCCTTTGTAGGCATCGCGGTGCCGCACCTTGTCAAGCAGCTGCTGGGCAGCGCAAAGCCGCTGTATGTGCTGCCGGGGTGCTGCTTGGGCGGTGCGGCTTTCTGCCTGTTCTGCGACCTGCTGGCCCGCAGTCTGTTCGCGCCCACGGAGCTGTCCATCAGCTCGGTCACGGCCGTGTTCGGCGCACCGGTGGTCATCTGGCTGCTGGTGCGGCGCAATTCAGAGCGGGAGGGCGCATGATGAACGAAAAAGCACTTTGCACTGCGCGGTGTCTTGCCATCGGCTACGGCAAGACACCGCTGCTCTCGGATATTTGCCTCGGGGTGCAGCCGGGGCAGATCCTGACCTTGATCGGCCCCAACGGCGCAGGCAAATCCACCTTACTGCGCACACTGGCGGGCCAGCTGGCCCCCATGGGCGGCACAGTGCTGCTGGCGGGGAAGGATCTTACTGCCTATACCGGTACCCAGCGGGCGCAGAAGCTGGCCCTCATGGCTCCCCACAGCCGCCGGATGGAGCTGACCACCTGTTTTGACTTTGTTTCGGCGGGGCGCTATCCCTACACCGGACGGCTGGGCATTTTGTCTGCCGAGGACAGGCAGCAGGTGCACAGAGCTTTGGAGCTGGTGGGCGCGGCACACCTTGCAGACCAGGATTTTAACCGCATCAGCGACGGCCAGCGCCAGCGCATCCTGCTGGCCCGGGCACTGTGCCAACAGCCGGAAGTGATCCTGCTGGACGAGCCGACCTCTTTTCTGGATATCAAGGGCAAGATCGAGCTGCTCACCATTTTAAAGGAGCTGGCCCATACCGGTCAGCTGGCGGTGATCCTGAGCCTGCACGAGCTGGAATTGGCTGAAAAAATAGCGGACACGGTGGTGTGCGTTTCGCCCGGTGGTGTTTCCGGCGTGCTGACCCCGGAACAGGCGTTTCAGCCGGAGAACATCCGCACCCTGTACGGCCTGACCGAACAGCAGTACACGGCTCTGTTCGGCACACCGGAGCCGGAAGCCGAAAAGGCACCCGCCGGAAAACCTCAGTTTGAGCATTACGTCCGCAGCGGGCAGAAGTTGCTGCGCTGCGGCTATACCACCGGCACCTGTGCCGCGCTGGGGGCTGCAGGGGCGGCGCGTCTGCTGCTGACCGGCCGCGAACCGGAAACGGTGGCTCTGCGCACGCCCAAGGGCATTGTGGTGGAGGTGGCTCCCATTTACTGCCGCAGCACGGACACAGGTGCCGCATGTGCCATCCGCAAGGACGGCGGCGACGATGTGGATGTGACTACGGGCCTGCCGGTGGTCGCATCAGTGGTACTGGAACCGGATGCCCCCGGCGTGCGCATCCTTGGCGGCGAGGGGGTGGGCCGGGTGACGAAGCCCGGCCTTGACCAACCCGTAGGCGAGGCCGCCATCAACCATGTGCCCCGCCAGATGATTGCCGAAGCGCTGGAACGGGAAGCTGAAAATGCTGCCTACACCGGCGGCTTTGCGGTGACCATCTCTGTGGAAGGCGGTGCCGAGACGGCAAAGCGCACCTTCAACCCGCACATCGGGGTGGAGGGCGGGCTTTCCATTCTGGGCACCAGCGGCATCGTGGAACCCATGAGCCAGCAGGCCATTCTGGATACCATCCAGCTGGAAATGAATCAGGCCGCACTGCGCGCAAAAAATGCCCCCGGCCCCCGGCGGCTGGTGCTGGCCCCCGGCAACTACGGGCTGGATTATCTGGCCAGCGCTCTGCCGCAGTTCGAGCGGTTCCCGGTGGTCAAGACCTCCAACTTCATCGGGGATACGCTGGATATGGCGGCAACGGCAGGATTTGAACAGGTGCTTCTGGTAGGCCACGTGGGCAAGCTCTGCAAGCTGGCGGCAGGGGTCATGAACACCCACTCCCACACGGCGGATGGCCGTGCCGAGGTGTTCTGTGCCCATGCGGCGCTGTGCGGTGCCGCGCATGAGGTGTGCGCCGCCCTGATGGATGCCGCCACCACCGATGCCTGCCTTGACATTCTGGACGGCGCACAGCTGCGTGCACCGGTGCTGGAAAGCATCCTTGCCGCCATCCAGATGCATCTGGACCGACGGGCAGGCGGGGCGTTCCGGGTGGGCGCGGTGCTGTTCTCCAACCAGCACGGCCCGCTGGGCGAGACAAAAACGGCAAAGGAGCTGATGCAGGAATGGCAGAACTGAAAGGTACATTTTACGGTGTCAGCGTCGGCCCCGGCAACCCGGAGCTGATGACGCTGCAGGCTGTGCGGCTCATCCGGCAGTGCCCGGTGCTGGCCGCGCCGCAGACTGCTTCCGGCCAGATGCTGGCGCTGGACATCGCCCGCAGTGCGCTGGGAGAAGCGTTGGACGGCAAGACCATCGTCCCGCTGTACTTTGCCATGAGCCGTGACCCGGCCGCGCTGGCGGCTTCGCACGAAAAAGCCGCCGCCGCGGTGCGGCAGTATCTGGATGCCGGGCAGGACGTTGCCATGCTGAACATCGGTGATGTTTCCATCTATGCCACCTTTGGTTACCTGCAGGAGATCTTGCGGGCCGGGGGTTATGCCACCGCCATGGCGGCAGGCGTGCCCAGCTTTTGTGCGGCGGCGGCGCGGCTGAATGTGCCGCTGACCGGCGGCATGGATACGCCGCTTACCATTGCGCCCGGCGGCTGGACAGACCGCGTGCTGGAAATGCCCGGCACCAAGGTATTGATGAAAGCCGGCAGGCAATTGCCTGTCTTATTGGATACCCTGCAGCAGGCAGATAAGCTGAAAAAAAGCGCACTTGTGTGCAACTGCGGTCTGCCGGACGAGCGGGTCTACCCGGATCTTTCCCTTGAACGGCCGCAGGAACAGGCCGGTTATTTTGCCACCGTTTTGGTAAAGGAGTAACGTTATGGTACATTTTGTTGGTGCAGGCCCCGGCGCACCGGACCTCATCACCCGGCGGGGCGCGGCCCTGCTTCAGAAAGCCGACTGCATCATCTATGCGGGCAGTCTGGTGAACCCGGCCCTGCTGGGCCTTGCAAAGGCAGACTGCGCCATTTATAACAGCGCTGAAATGACGCTGGAGCAGGTGCTGGATGTGATGCGGCAGATGGAAGCTGCGGGTAAGATCACCGTGCGCCTGCACACCGGCGACCCCTGCCTTTACGGTGCCATCCGGGAGCAGATGGATGTGCTGGACGCCGAGGGCATTCCCTACGATGATACCCCCGGTGTGTCCAGCTTCTGCGGCGCAGCGGCGGCACTGAATGCAGAGTACACGCTGCCCACCGTCAGCCAGACCGTCATCATCACCCGCATGGAGGGCCGCACCCCGGTGCCGGAAAAAGAAAAGCTGGCAAGCCTTGCCGCCCACGGGGCAACGATGGTCATTTTCCTATCCATCGGCCTTGTGGACAAAGTACAGCAGGCGCTTCTGGAAGGCGGTGCCTATACGCCGGATACCCCGGCAGCGGTGGTGTATAAGGCCACATGGCCGGAGGAAAAAACGGTGCGCTGCACCGTAGGTACGCTGGCGGAAAGCGTTCATGCAGCGGGCATCACCAAAACGGCGCTCATTGTGGCAGGCGGCTTTCTGGGGCGGAATTATGAGCGCAGCAAGCTCTACGACCCGGCCTTTACCACCGAGTTCCGCAAGGGGACAGACCAGTGACCCGCGCCTATCTGGCCTTTACGGCAAAGGGCCTTGCACTGGCCCAAAAACTGGCGGCGGCATATCCCGGCAGCGTGGCCCGCTGCGGCCATGAAGCCGGGCAGGTGCACCTTGCCGATTGGACGGCCCGCCAGTTTGCCGGGAGCGATGCCCTTGTTTTTGTAGGTGCTGTGGGCATTGCGGTGCGGGCCATTGCGCCCCACTGCCAAAGCAAGGCGCAGGACCCTGCCGTTGTGGTGCTGGACGAGTGCGGCCGCTTTGCCGTGCCCATCCTCTCAGGCCACCTGGGCGGTGCCAACGACCTTGCCCGGGCGCTTGCCGCTGTGTGCGGTGCGGTGCCGGTGATCACCACAGCCACCGACGCAAACGGTGTGTTTGCGGTGGACGAGTGGGCAAAGCACCAGAACTGCACCGTGCTGGAGCCGGAGCGCATCAAGCTTGTCAGCGGTGCACTGCTGGCGGGCAAAACGGTGCAGTTTGCATCCGACTGGCCCATTGCTGGTGCACCGCCTGATGGGATCACGGCGGGAGATGACCCGGACTTTGCCCTCACCCTCTGCCCGGCGGGGGATGCGCTGCATCTGGTGCCGCGCATCGGCGTGCTGGGCGTGGGCTGCAAACGCGGCACCAGCACCGAAACGCTGGCCGAAGCCTTTGCAGCTTTCTGTGACCAGAACCGCCTTGCGCCGCAATGCATCACGGCGGCGGCAAGCATCGACTTAAAACAAAACGAGGCGGGCCTGCTGACCTTCTGTAAGAGCCACAGCTGGCCGGTGCAGTTTTTCACAGCGGAACAGCTGCGTGCCGCCCCCGGCAGCTTTACGCCTTCGGCCTTTGTGCAGAGCGTTACCGGCGTGGACAATGTCTGTGAACGGTCGGCAGTGCTGGCCGCAGACGGGACACTCGTTTTTCACAAATATGCCCATACCGGCGTGACCTTTGCGCTGGCCGTGCGGCCCTATGCCCCGGACTGGAGGTGGCAGAATGTTTGATCCGATGAAATTTGAAATCGACGAACCGGAAAAGGTAGTCTACGTGGTGGGCATTGGCCCCGGAGATGTTTACTACCTGACGCAGGAAGCCCAGAACGTTCTGGAACACGCAGATGCCATCTGCGGCTATAAACTTTATCTTGATCTGATCGAGCCGGAGTTCCCATGTGAGGAATATTATTCCACCGGCATGACCAAGGAGATCGACCGCTGCCGCTGGGCGCTGGAAAAGGCGAATACCGGTAGGCGCGTGGTGATGGTGTGCAGCGGCGACGCAGGCGTTTACGGCATGGCCAGCCCTGTGCTGGAACTGGCGCAGGATTACCCGGACGTTGCCGTAGAAGTGGTGCCCGGCCTTACGGCCGCCCTCAGCGGCGGGGCTGTGCTGGGCGCGCCGCTGGCCCACGATTTCTGCGTGATCTCCCTTTCCGACCGGCTTACCCCGTGGGAGGTCATCGAAAAGCGGCTGGCCTGCGCAGCGCAGGGAGATTTCTGTGCTGCACTCTATAATCCTTCCTCCAAGGGCAGGCCGGACTACCTGCAAAAGGCAGTGCGCATCCTGCGCGCAAACGGCAAGGCGGATGATACCGTCTGCGGCCTTGTGCGCAACATTGGCCGCGAGGGCCAGAGCGCCCGGGTGCTGACGCTGGCCGAGCTGGAAAACACGCCGGTGGATATGTTCACCACCGTGTATATCGGCAACAGCAATACCCGCGCCCTTTCGGGCCGGATGGTCACGCCGCGGGGGTACCGTAAGTGAAGGCGGTCGTGTTCAGCGGCACCACCGAGGGCCGTCGCTTTTCCAAAAAGCTGGCAGAGCTTGGCGTTGCGGTAACGGTGTGCGTGGCAACGCCGCTGGGGGCCGAGGAGCAGGGCGAAATGGCGGGCATCACGGTGCACGCCGGGCGGCTGCAGCCGGATGCCATGGCGGCATTGCTGGCGGGAGCTGATCTCTGCGTGGATGCCACCCACCCTTATGCAGTGGATGCCACCAGGAATATCCGCGCTGCAGCGGTGCAGGCGGGCGTGGAATACCGCCGCCTGCTGCGTGCGCAAAGCCCCTTGCCGCCCGGCTGTGCGGTGTTTGAAACAGCAGCGCAGGCTGCAGAATATCTGGCCGGGACAGAGGGCAATATCCTGCTTGCCACCGGTGCCAAGGAGCTGGCTGTGTTTGCCGGGCTGGAACCGGCGCGGCTTTACCCGCGCGTCCTGCCCACGCCGGAGGGCATTGCCGCCTGTGAAGCAGCCAATGTCCCGCACCGGAACATCATTGCCATGCAGGGACCGTTCAGTCTGGCGCTGAATAAGGCGTTGATAACACAGTTCCAGATCCGGTACCTCGTCACCAAGGACGGCGGCGCAGCGGGCGGCTTTGCCGAGAAGGTGCAGGCCGCTGCCGATACCGGCGCACAGCTGGTGGTGCTGCGCCGCCCGCCGGAAACTGGCGAGACGGAAACACAAATTTTAGCGTATTGCAAGGAGATTTTGCAATGGTCACACTGATCGGCATGGGCAGCGGAAAATGGGAAGCCCTTTCGGCGCAGGCACAGCAGGCTGTGCGCAGCGCGGGCCTTGTGTTCGGTGCAAAGCGGCTGCTGGCGGGCCTGCCTGCAGACTGCACGGCCCGGCAGTTCGCGCTCTACCAGCCCGCTGACATTCTGGAAACGCTGGCACAAAACCCTGGGCAGGATGCTGCCGTGCTTTACAGCGGCGATACCGGATTTTACTCCGGTGCGTCCGGTCTGCTCACGCCGCTGCGGGTGCTGGGCATCCCCGCGCGGGTGTATCCGGGCGTTTCCAGCATCCAGCTGCTTTCAGCGGCGCTGGGCCGACCGTGGCAGGACTGGAAGCTGGTCTCGGCCCATGGCTGCGCCTGCGACCCGGTGGCCGAGTGCATGATGAACCGTTCGGTGTTCTTCCTCACCGGCGGCACTGAAACGCCCGCCTCTCTGTGCCAGAAGCTGACCGATGCCGGTATGGGCGAAGCCCACGGCGTGGTGGGCGAAAACCTTGGCACCGAGGCGGAAGCCATCCGCTACGGCTCTGCTGCAGAGCTGGCGGGGCAGAGCTTTGCACCACTCAGCGTGCTTCTGGTGGAAAACTTTGATCTGCCGCAGCTGCGTGCGCCGGGCTTCCCGGACGAAAGCTTCATCCGGAGCGAGGTGCCCATGACCAAGCAGGAGGTGCGCGCTGCTGCGCTGGCAAAGCTGGCGGTAATGCCCACCGACACTCTGTGGGATGTGGGTGCAGGCACCGGCAGTGTGAGCGTGGAGCTTGCGCTGGCGGCACCCAAAGGCCGCGTTTACGCCGTGGAGTGTGAACCGGATGCCTGTGAACTGATCCGTAAAAACCGGGCAAAGTTCCATGCTTGCAACCTCATCCTCATCGAGGGCCGCGCACCGGATGTGCTGGCAGACCTGCCTGCGCCGGATGCCGTGTTCATCGGCGGCACCAAAGGCGGCATGGAAGCCGTGCTGGATGAAGTGCTCGGCAAGAATCCGAACGCACGCATCTGCATTTCGGCCATTGCGCTGGAAACGCTGGGCGCTGCCATTGCCGCCCTCACGGCCCGGGGCCTGACCGCAGAGGTAACGCAGATCGCCGTCAGCCGCACAAAACCGGCGGGCCGACTGCACCTGCTCATGGCCAATAACCCCATCTTCCTCATTACGGGTACACGCAAATGATGCAATTCCTCATCGCCGCGCCTTCTTCCGGCAGCGGCAAGACCACTGTTGCCTGTGCAGTGCTGGCGGCGCTGAAAAAGCGCGGGGCCGACCCCTGTGCGTTCAAAAGCGGGCCGGACTACATCGACCCCATGTTCCACCGCTCGGCTCTGCAGGTGGACAGCCACAATCTGGATCTGTTTCTTTCCAACAGGGATATGGTGCGGGCCATTTTTGCCCGCTATGCCGCCGGGCATGGTGCCGCCGTGTGCGAGGGCGCTATGGGCTTTTATGATGGTCAGGGCCTGACCACCCGTGCCAGCGCTTGGGAACTGGCGGATACGCTGGGCCTGCCGGTGCTGCTGGTGGTACAGCCCAAGGGTGCCAGCGTGACACTGGCCGCGCAAATTCAGGGCCTTATGAACTTCCGCAAAAACAGCCATGTTTCGGGCATCCTGCTCAATGATTGTTCCGAAAAGCTGTATAAAATGCTCAAGGCCCTGCTGGAAAGGGAGACCGGCCTGCCGGTGCTGGGCTATCTGCCCCATTTGCCGCAGGCAGCGGTAGAAAGCCGACACCTCGGCCTGAAGACTGCAGATGAAATTGCCGACCTGCAGGAAAAGATCGCCCTGCTGGCCGATGCACTGGTACTGGATTGGCAGCGCCTTGCCGTGCTGACCGAAAAGCCTGCGCCGGAAGCTTTGCCGGGAGCAGCTGCACCCACATCCGTCCGCATTGCGGTGGCAAAGGACGAGGCGTTCTGCTTTACCTATGCCGAAACGCTGGACGCACTGCGGGATGCCGGGGCGGAGCTTGTGCTTTTCAGCCCGGTGCAGGATGCGGTTTTGCCGGAAAATATAGGCGGGCTGTATCTGCCCGGCGGCTACCCGGAGCTGTACGCCAAAACGCTGAGTGAAAACAAAACCATGCTGGCTTCCATCCGGCAGGCCGTGCAGGCGGGCCTGCCCACAGCAGCCGAATGCGGCGGCTTTTTGTATCTGGGCCGGAGCCTTGAGGATGCCGACGGTAAGGCGTGGCCCATGGCAGACGTTCTGCCGGGCGATGGCATCCGGGTGGGAAGGCTGGTGCGCTTTGGCTATGCCGAAATGACCGCCAAGGCGGACAGTATGCTCTTCTGCGCCGGAGAAACGCTGCCCATCCACGAATTCCACCACTGGGATTCCACCGCAAACGGCACTGCATTTACTGCCTGCAAAAACGAAAAAATGCAGTGGGAATGCGGCTTTGCAAACGAGAATTTCTATGCGGGGTTCCCGCATTTATACTGGGCGGGCACGCCCCTGCCGGGCCGCTTTGTGCGCGCGGCAGAACGATACAGCAAAACAAAAGGATGACCAAAATGACCGAAACGGAACTGAATGCACTTTTGGCGGGTATCACCCCTGCCAACGAAGCTGCCCGCGCGGCGGCACACGCCCACTGGGCCAGCCTTGCAAAGCCTCTGGGCGGGTTGGGCCGGCTGGAGAACATGCTGGAGGATGCCGCCGCCCTTACCGGCAGTGCGGAGCTTGATCTTTCCCGCCGGGTGGTGGTGGTGCTCTGCGCGGATAACGGCGTGGTGGCGCAGGGCGTGAGCCAGACCGGGCAGGAAGTGACCCGTGCCGTGGCCGAAAACCTTGCTATGCGGCGCACCAGTGTGTGCCAGATGGCCCGCACGGCCCACTGCGATGTTCTGCCCGTGGATATGGGCATGGCAGGCGAACCGGTGCCCGGCGTGCGCAGCTGCCGCATTGCCGCAGGCACGGCGGATTTTACCCAAGGCCCTGCCATGAGCCGGGCCGAGGCCGTGCAGGCCGTTGGGGAGGGCATTGCCCTTGCCCGGGAACTGGCAGAGGATGGCTACAGGCTCATCGCCACCGGTGAAATGGGCATTGGCAATACCACCACTTCCAGCGCGGTGGCGGCAGTGCTGCTGGGCCAGCCCGTGGAGCTTATGACCGGGCGCGGTGCGGGCCTCTCGGACGAAGGGCTTGCCCGCAAGGTGGATGCCATCTGCCGCGGCATCCTTTGCAATGAGCCGGACCCGGAAGACACATTGGATGTTCTTGCAAAGCTTGGCGGCTTTGATATCGCGGGCCTGTGCGGTGTGTTTCTGGGCGGTGCACTGGCCGGTGTGCCGGTGCTGGCAGATGGCTTTATCAGCGGGGTGGCCGCGCTGTGCGCCGTGCGGCTGTGTCCGGCGGCGGCAAAGGCTGTGTTTGCAAGCCACTGCTCGGCAGAGCCTGCCGCGCGCATCGTGCTGGAAGCACTGGGCAAGGCACCCATCATTACGGCGGGGCTGCATCTGGGCGAGGGCACCGGCGCGGTGGCCAGCATCCCGCTGTGGGATATGGCGCTGGCCGTATACGGCGGGTGCTACTCCTTTGCGGAGGGCGGCATTGCGCCGTATACGCCCCAATGCTGACGCTGGTTCTGGGCGGTGCAGCCAGCGGCAAAAGTGAATACGCCGAGAGCCTTGTGCTGAAAACCACCGGCCCGCGCTACTATCTTGCCACCATGCAGGTGTGGGATGCCGAGTGTGCCGCCCGGGTAGAAAAGCACCGCAAAATGCGGGCCGCAAAGCAGTTTGAAACGGTGGAGTGCCCCTTGCATCTGGACAATGTGCGCCTGCCTGCGCGGGGCACCGCCTTGCTGGAAGACCTTGGCAACCTTGCCGCCAACGAGCTGTACGACCCGGCGGGAGCAGGGGAAAACGCGGCCAAAGCCATCCTGCACGGGCTGGAAAGCCTTGCAGCCCAGTGCGAAAACCTCATCGTTGTTTCCAACGAGGTGTTCAGCGGCGGGGCCGACTATGCCGGTGACACAGGCCGCTATCTGCTGGCACTGGCGCAGGTAAACAATGCCTTTGCCGCCCGGGCAGATGCGGTGGTGCGGGTGGTATGCGGCATCCCCGTGTACTATAAAGGAGTGGAAAAATGATCGTTTTGCAGACCATTGCGGTGGCCTTTGCCATGTTTTCGGCCATCCCGGTGCCGCAGTTCGACTGGAACGAAAAAAATATGCGCTACGCCATGTGCGCCTTCCCGCTCATTGGTGTCGTTATTGGTGCGGCGTGGTGTGTGTGTGGCGCGTTGCCCCTGCCGGGCCTTGCCAAGGCGGCAGGCTTTGCGCTGATCCCGGTATGGATCACCGGCGGCATCCATCTGGACGGCTATGCCGACACCTGCGATGCCCTTTCCAGCTACGGCGACCGAGAAAAGAAGCTGGAAATATTAAAAGACCCCCACTGCGGTGCCTTTGCGGTCATCCGACTGTGCAGCTATTTTCTGGCCTATTTTGCCCTGTGCACCTGTGTGAGTTTTACACCCCGCGTGGGTGTGCTGTGGGTTCTGGCACTGGTGCTGGAACGGGCGCTTTCGGGCCTTGCGGTGGCATCGTTCCCCATGGCAAAAAACACCGGTCTTGCACACACCTTTGCCACTGCAGCAGACAAAACTGTGGTGCGCCGGGTGCTGGCGGTGCTGGCCGCAGTGCTATGCGTGGGCATGGCGGCGCTGGGCGGCTGGGCGCTGGTGCTGGCAGCGCTGGTGGTGCTCTGGCGCTACCATGCCGTGAGTTGGAAGCAGTTCGGCGGCATCACCGGCGACCTTGCCGGGTGGTTTTTGCAAAAGGCCGAGCTCTGGATGCTGGCGGCGCTGTGTGCCTGCCAGTGGGGAGGGCTGCTATGATCTTTATTACCGGGCCGCTCTACAGCGGCAAGCGCACCTTTGCGCAAACACTTCCCGGCAAGCGTCTTTCGGACGTGCAGGTATTGGCTGCCGATGCCGCCGACCTGCCTGCCTTGGCAGACAAGCTTGCCCATGAATACGATATCCTCATCGCCACCGAGGTAGGCGGCGGTGTTGTGCCGATGGATGTCAAACAGCGCGCAGACCGCGAGGCGGCGGGCAGGCTTGCCTGCCTGCTGGCCGCACGGGCAGAGTGCGTGGTGCAGATGTTCTGCGGCATCCCCACGGTTTTGAAAGGAGAATTGTCTCAATGCTGATCTATCTTCTGCGTCATGGCCAGACGGAATACAACGCCCAGAAGCGTTATCAGGGCCAGCGCAACATCCCGCTCTCACCCGAAGGCGCTGCCCAGCTGCGCCGGGCAGATTTTGACCCCGATGTGGTCTATGTTTCCACCCTGCAGCGCACCAGCCAGACGGCGCGCATCCTGTTCCCGGAGGCAAAGCTTGTGCCGGTGGACGGCCTGAAAGAGATGTGCTTTGGCAGCTTTGAGGGCCGCAATTTCATCGAGATGGAAAAGGACCCCGAGTATCAGGCATGGGTGAAGGCCAACTGCGAAAGCCCCTGCCCGGATGGAGAGCGCAAGACGGATTTTTCAGACCGCATCTGCCGCACCGTGGCAGAGCTGATCGATAAAGCTCTTGCCGCAGGCGAAGAACGGCTGGTCATTCTGGCCCACGGCGGCACCCAGATGGCCGCCATGGAGCGGTTTGCCGTCCCCCACAGGGACTATTACGCATGGTGCGGACCCAACGCGGGCGGCTTTGTTCTGGATGCAAAGGACTGGACGGAAAAGCATCTGCTGTATCTCGTGAAGACCGTCCAGTACACAAAGGAGAGCAGGGCATGATCCTTCAGGCAGTTGTCGGCAGTTTTGTGCTGGACGCGCTCTTCGGCGACCCGGCGTGGCTGCCGCACCCGGTGGTGCTTATGGGCAGATGCATCTCCCGGCTGGAAAAATTCCTGCGCGCTCGCCTGCCCGGCACCCCGCAGGGCGAGCTGCTGGGCGGTGCCGTGACGGCGTTCTGCCTGCCGGTGGGCACCTTTCTGGTCACGAGCCTTGTGTGTCTGGCGGCGGCAAAGCTCAGCCCGTGGCTGGGCCTTGCGGTGCAGATGTTCTGGTGCGGGCAGGCGCTGGCGGCAAGGGGCCTTGCGCAGGAGAGCAGGAATGTGTACGCTCAGCTTATTAAAAACGACCTGCCCGCCGCTCGCAAAGCCGTGAGCCGCATCGTGGGCCGCGACACCCAGAACCTGACCGCAGAGGGTGTGACCAAAGCTGCGGTGGAAACGGTGGCCGAAAATGCCAGCGACGGCGTCATTGCGCCGCTGCTGTATATGCTCATCGGCGGGGCACCGCTGGCGCTGACCTACAAGGCCATCAACACCATGGACAGCATGCTGGGCTACAAGAACGAAAAGTACCTTTATTTTGGCCGCGCAGCCGCGAAGCTGGACGACCTTGCCAACTACATCCCCAGCCGCCTTGCCGCCCTTTTGTGGGTGGCCGCTGCGGCCTTTACCGGCAACGATGCCAAGGGCGCATGGCGCATCTGGCGGCGGGACCGGCACAACCACGCCAGCCCCAACAGCGCCCAGACCGAAAGCGCCTGCGCCGGTGCACTGGGCGTGCAGCTGGCCGGCCCGGCTTACTATTTTGGCGAATATTACCCCAAGCCCACCATCGGTGATGCCCTGCGCCCCATTGAACCGCAGGACATCCTGCGCGCCAACCGCATGATGTATGTGGCAAGCGGCTTTGCGCTGGCATGGGGTGCAGCAATACGGGGGTTCCTTGCATGAAACAATTGACCCATGGCGGCGACTGGGCGGGCTACCGCGCCGAGTTTGGCCGCGACCCGCTGGATTTTTCGGCTAATGTCAGCCCGCTGGGCCTGCCGGAAGGGGTGGCAAAGGCCATTACGGCAGTGCTTGCCACGGCCGACCGCTACCCCGACCCGCTGTGCCGGGCCCTGCGTGAAAAGCTGGCTGTGGCTGAGGGTGTGCCCGCCGAATGGCTGCTGTGCGGCAACGGCGCGGCAGACCTCATCTTCCGGCTGGCGCTGGCTGCAAAGCCCCGCACTGCACTGGTAACGGCCCCCACTTTTGCCGAGTATGCCACCGCCCTTGAAACGGAAGGCTGCACGGTGGAACGGCATTTTTTGCGGGAAGAAAACGATTTTGCGGTGACGAAAGATCTCCTGAACGCGGTGCACCCGGGTACAAATATGGTGTTCCTCTGTCAGCCCAACAACCCCACCGGTCAGCTGGCAGAGCCTGCCCTTGTGGAAGCGCTGCTACGCAGATGCGAAGCCGTGGGTGCGGTGCTGGCCGTGGACGAATGCTTTCTGGATTTTCTGCCGGAGGGCGAAGGCCTTTCGGCAAAGCATCTGCTGAAAAACAGCAAAAAACTGATTATTTTAAAAGCCTTCACCAAGCTTTACGGCATGGCAGGCGTGCGTCTGGGCTATTGCCTGTGCTCTGATACAGAGCTGCTTGCCCGGATGCGGGCAGCGGGCCAGCCGTGGGCGGTTTCCAGTCTGGCACAGGCGGCGGGCATCGCTGCGCTGGACGAGACGGAATATGTGGCGAAGGTGCGTGCATTGATCGAAGCACAGCGGCCTGTGCTGGCAGACGGCCTGCGGGCGCTGGGCCTGCGGGTGATCGAGGGCCGGGCTAACTATCTGCTGTTCCGCGCGCCGGAAGCGCTGGGCGAAGCGCTGCGCCGCAAGGGTGCGGTACTGCGCAGCTGCGGCAATTATCCGGGCCTTGATGCCAGCTGGTACCGCACCGCTGTGCGCACAGAAAACGAGAACCGGCAGCTGCTTGCGCTGCTGGCCGAGACCCTGCCGGAGGTGGCGCAATGAGCAAGGCAAAATGCATTATGGTGCAGGGCACCATGAGCGGTGCGGGCAAAAGCCTGCTGTGCGCGGCGCTGTGCCGCATCTTTGCGCAGGATGGCTACCGCGTGGCCCCTTTCAAAAGCCAGAACATGGCCCTGAACAGCTTTGTCACTCGCAACGGTGCAGAGATGGGCCGTGCGCAGGTGGTGCAGGCACAGGCTGCAGGCGTGGAGCCGGATGTGCGCATGAACCCCATCCTGCTCAAGCCCAGCAGCGATGTGGGCAGTCAGGTGATCGTGAACGGCAAGGCCCGGGGCCAGATGTCTGCTGCCGCCTACTTTAAAATGAAGCGCAGCCTTATCCCGGACATTCTGGAAGCCTACAACAGCCTTGCCGCCGAGAACGACATCATCGTGATCGAAGGCGCGGGCAGCCCGGCAGAGATCAACCTGAAAGCCGACGATATCGTGAACATGGGCCTTGCAAAGCTGGTGGATGCGCCGGTGCTTCTGGCGGGCGATATCGACCGGGGCGGCGTATTCGCCCAGCTGTACGGCACTGTGGAGCTGCTGGAAGCCGACGAGCGTGCCCGCATCAGGGGCCTGATCATCAACAAGTTCCGGGGCGATGTGGAGATCCTGCGGCCCGGCCTTGCCATGCTGGAAGAAAAAACACACCTGCCCGTGCTGGGCGTAGTGCCGTACCTGCGGGTGGAGATCGAGGACGAGGATTCTCTCTCCGACCGGCTGGATACAAAAGCTGCGGTCAAGCCGCTGGATATCGCCATCCTGCGCCTGCCGCATGTGTCCAACTTCACCGACTTTATCCCGCTGGAACAGCACCCGCTGCTGGGCGTGCGGTATGTGCAGCGCACCCGCCAGCTGGGTGCACCGGATCTCGTCATCCTGCCCGGCACCAAGAACACCATGGACGACCTGCGCTGGCTGTGGGAAAGCGGACTGGAAGCGGCGGTGCTCAGGCTTTCGGCAGCCGGTACGCCGGTGCTGGGCGTGTGCGGCGGCTACCAGATGCTGGGCGAACAGCTCTGCGACCCGGCAGGGGAGGAGAGCGGTACCCCCTGCACCCTGCGGGGCCTTGGCCTGCTGCCCACCACGACGGTGTTCGGCACCGAAAAGCACCTGACCCAGACCGCAGCCTGTGTGACCACAGAACCCTTTGCAGGCGCAAAGCTGACGGGCTACGAGATCCACGCAGGCCGCACCGAGGTGTGGGGCAGTGCGTTCTGCATCCTTGCAGACGGCACGCCGGAGGGCTGTGTGCAGGACAGTGTATTCGGTACCTACCTGCACGGCCTGTTCGACACCGGCGAACTGACCGAAAAACTGACCGCATTTTTGTGCAAACGGAAGGGCATCGATCCGGCCGGGGCCGAGCTTATCCCCATGGAGCAGTACCGTCAGCAGCAGCTTGATCTGCTTGCCGATGGTGTGCGTGCGGCACTGGATATGCCCGCCATCTATGCCGCTATGGGAATGCAAAAAGGAGACAACACATGACACCGCAGCATCATCTGCCCGCCGACATTGAACGGACGAGCATCTCCATTATCACAAGGGAATTGGACGAGCTGGGCCTGACCCCGCCGCCGGAGACGGCTGCGGTGGTCAAGCGGGTCATCCACACCACCGCGGATTTCGACTATGCCAAAAATCTGCGCTTTACACCCGGCGCGGTGGAAGCCGCAGTCAAGGCCCTGCACGCGGGTGCTTTCATCGTTACCGACACCAATATGGCGCTGGCGGGCATCACAAAGCCGGGCCTGAAAAAACTGAACGGTGAAGCCATCTGCTACATGGCAGACCCCGCTGTGGCCGAAGCCGCAAAGCAGGCGGGCACCACCCGTGCCGTTGCCGCCATGCACCGCGCTGCCCGGGAGCACCCGGGGGCCATTCTGGCCATTGGCAATGCGCCCACGGCCCTTTTGACCATTGCGGAGGAAATGGAAGCCGGTCTGCGGCCTGCGCTGGTCATTGGCGTGCCGGTGGGGTTTGTGAATGTGGTGGAAAGCAAGGAAGTACTGTTTGCCGCCTGCGAGCGATACGGCGTGCCTGCCATCGCCGCCATGGGCCGCAAGGGCGGCAGCAATGTGGCTGCAGCCATCTGCAACGCCCTCATTTACTCTGCCACCGAAATGCTGGACCCCTCTGCCAGAGGGTGGAACGGATAAGGCGGAAACGGCATAACATCAAAAACCCGGAACCCTTTTTGAGCCGTTTTGGCCGAGAAAAGGTTCCGGGTTTTGTTCATGATTTTTTCAGAGAGCTATTTTGCAACAGCCCCATTTTCACGGAAAAGGTCCGAACCGAGCACGGCATCCACACTGCCGGCATCAGGCTGCGGGGAATGTCTTGTTCCACACTTCGATCACCTTGAACTTCGGGGTCCAGCCTTCGGGTTCAAAGCGGTCGCCCTTGGCAGCCATGGTGCCCTGCTCGGTGCACCACTGTGCGGCCTTGGCCATATCAGGGTCGGTCACATCCGCAAAGGCGGGTGCGCACACGCTCAGCACCATGCACAGCGCCACGAGGGCCGAAAGCAGCCTTTGGGTCAGGGTCGTCTGCTTCATACGGAATTCCTCCTTTTTGCTTACGGGGGGGGTATGCGTCCACCTTGAAAATACCATATTTCACCTTCTTTTGCAATAAAACCTGCGTGAAAAACGTTTTGCACCGTTGTGCGCGCCTTTGCCCCCTCTTGCAATTTGTGCGCAAAGGGTGTAAAATACAGTCACAATCAAATACAGGGGAGCTTGTAAAGCAGGCTGAGAGGAAGTGCCCAAACTTCGACCCTTTTACCTGATGCGGATAATGCCGCCGTAGGAAGTCAGAATGGATGATTTTTTGCAGGAGGCACCGCGGAAGGTGTCTCCTGTTTTTTTGTTGTGTACCTATTACCATTAAGGAGGATGCCTTGTACTTTTCTGCGGAAGTGCCGCAGCGGGCTGAGGGGGAGCGCCCTGAGCTTTGTGACCGTCAGCGATGGGAAGCCGTGTTCCGGCGTGAGAGGAGACCAGCAAGTCTCGACCGCTTCTTATAGTTCCTGCGCCGGGTCTGGCACCGGGTGCGGGCTGTTTGCGGAGGCGCTGTATGGTTTTTGCTGCTTCCGCAGGTTTGGAAAGGAGCCTTGCCTTATGAAAAAACTCTCTGTGAAAAAGCTGGCGCTGGCCGGCATGCTGTGCGCTCTGTGCGTGGTGGGCAGCGTATTCAGCTTCCCCATGTTCGGCAGCAAATGTGCACCCATCCAGCACATGGTCAATGTGACCTGCGCGGTGCTGCTTGGCCCGTGGTGGGGCGTGGGCGTGGCCTTTGTGGCCTCGCTGCTGCGCAATCTGCTGGGTCTGGGCAGCCTGATGGCCTTCCCCGGCAGCATGTTCGGCGCACTGCTGTGCGGCCTTGTGTACCATAAGACCAAAAACATCCTTGCCACCATGGTGGGCGAGGTGTTCGGCACCAGCATTCTGGGCGGCCTGTGCGCTTACCCGGTGGCCATCTTCCTCATGGGCAAGAGCGCCGGCGACATCGCGTTCTATGCCTACATCGTGCCGTTCCTCATCTCCACTGCAGTGGGTTCCATCATTGCGGGCGTGCTGGTGTACAGCCTGCAGCGCTCCGGCGCACTGCGCTCCATGCAGAACAGTCTTTCCTGACGGAGGGGCACCCGAATGTTCAAAACAGAATTCGAGAACCTGCGCCGCACCTGCCCGCTCATCCATAACATTACCAACTACGTCACCGTGAACGACTGCGCCAACATGGTGCTGGCCTGCGGTGCTTCGCCCATCATGGCCGACGATGCCGCCGAGGTGGAGGATATCACCACCATCTGCGGCGGTCTGAACATCAACATCGGCACCCTGAACAGCCGCACCATCACCAGCATGCTACTGGCGGGCAAAAAGGCAAACCAGCTGGGCCATCCTGTGGTGCTGGACCCGGTGGGTGCGGGTGCATCCCGCCTGCGCACCGACACGGCTTTCCGCCTGCTCAGGGACGTAAAGTTCACCGTGATCCGCGGCAACATCTCGGAGATCAAAACGCTGGCCTCCGGCGCGGGAACCACCAAGGGCGTGGATGCCGATGTGGCCGATAAAGTTACTGAGGCCAATCTGGATTCTGCCGTGGCCTTTGCCAAGGCCTTTGCAGCCCAGACGGGTGCCGTTATTGCCATTACCGGTGCCATCGACATCGTGGCGGATGCCGAAAAAGCCTACTGCATCCGCAACGGCAATGCTATGATGAGCAGCATCACCGGTACGGGCTGCCAGCTTTCGGCCCTGACGGCGGCGTTCGTCACCGCAAACCCCGGCCATCCGCTGGAAGCCGCTGCAGCTGCAGTGTGCGCCATGGGCCTTGCGGGCGAGACCGCCCACAAGCGCCTGACCCCGCTGGACGGCAACTCCACCTACCGCAATTATATCATCGATGCCATTTACAATATGACCCCGGATCAGCTGGAAGAAGGAGCAAACTATGAAGTGCGATAAGCAGAACATGCTTCTGTATGCCGTCACCGACCGCGCATGGGTGGGCAAACAGACCCTCTATGAACAGGTGGAGAGCGCCCTGAAGGGCGGTGTCACCTGTGTGCAGCTGCGTGAAAAAGAGCTGGACGACGAAGCTTTTCTGAAAGAGGCTGTGGAGATCCATGCTCTGTGCCAGCGCTACGGCGTGCCGTTCTTTGTGAACGACAATGTGGACATTGCCATCCGCTGCCACGCCGAGGGCGTGCATGTGGGGCAGGAGGATATGGCCGCAGCGCAGGTGCGCGCCCGTGTGGGCGAGGGTATGATGATCGGCGTTTCCGTCCACAGTGTGGAGGAAGCACGGGAAGCCGTCAAGCACGGCGCAGACTGCCTTGGCGTGGGCGCAGCCTTTGCCACCCACACCAAGACCGATGTGGATGTTCTGCCCCACGAGACCCTGAAGGCCATCTGTGATGCCGTGGACATCCCGGTGGTGGCCATTGGCGGCATCCACAAGGAGAACATCCTGCAGCTCAAGGGCACCGGTGTGGATGGCGTGGCCCTTGTGAGCGCCATCTTTGCAGCAGACGACATCGAGACCGAGTGCAAAGAGTTGAAAGCCCTGTCGGAGCAGATCATCTGACCGATCCCGCGGCAAACCGGGGACACCACCTTGGGCCGCGTTATAAAATTCATGGAGAAAACCAACATGAAAAGCGCATTTTGCGCAGGTGCCGGCATCCAGAACGTTCTGTTTTTTCTGAATGACGGCTGCCTTTCCCTACCCTTGTATGACCAGCACCCTGCTGTTCAGAGATAAACTGTCATTTGGAGGAACAGAGCGTATGCAGACTTATACCACTCAGATGGATGCTGCCCGCAAGGGCATCATCACGCCGCAGATGGAGATCGTGGCTAAAAAAGAGTATCGCACCACCGAGGAGATCCGCCAGTGGGTGGCCGAGGGCAAGGTAGCCATCCCCGCCAACAAGCACCACGAGTGTTTGAACCCCGAGGGTGTCGGCTCCATGCTGCGCACCAAGATCAACGTGAACCTTGGTGTCTCCCGCGACTGCAAGGACTACAACGTGGAGATGCAGAAGGTGATGAGCGCCGTCAACATGGGTGCCGAAGCCATTATGGATCTGTCCAGCCACGGCAACACCCAGCCCTTCCGCCAGAAGCTGACCCACGAGTGCCCGGTGATGATCGGCACCGTGCCGGTGTACGATTCGGTCATCCACTACCAGCGCGATCTGGCTGAGCTGACCGCACAGGACTTCATCGATGTGGTGCGCCTGCATGCAGAGGATGGTGTGGACTTTGTCACCCTGCACTGCGGCATCACCCGCAAGACCATCGAGCAGATCCGCAAGCACAAGCGCAAGATGAACATTGTCAGCCGCGGTGGCTCTCTGGTGTTTGCATGGATGAGCATGACCGGCAACGAGAACCCCTTCTACGAGCACTTTGACGAGATCTGCGAGATCTGCGCCGAGCACGATGTGACCATCTCGCTGGGCGATGCCTGCCGTCCCGGCTGTCTGGCTGACGCCACCGATGTGTGCCAGATCGAGGAGCTGGTGCGTCTGGGCGAGTTGACCAAGCGCGCATGGGCACACAACGTGCAGGTGATGGTGGAAGGCCCCGGCCATGTGCCCCTGAATCAGGTGGCTGCCAACATGGAGGTGCAGAAGAGCATCTGCATGGGCGCACCCTTCTATGTGCTGGGACCCCTCGTCACCGATATCGCCCCCGGTTACGACCACATCACCGCTGCCATCGGCGGCGCTGTGGCTGCAGCCAGCGGTGCAGCTTTCCTGTGCTATGTGACCCCCGCCGAGCATCTGGCTCTGCCCAATGTGGACGATGTGAAGCAGGGCATCGTGGCCTCCAAGATCGCTGCCCACGCCGCCGATATCGCCAAGGGCATCCCCCACGCCCGGGACATCGACGATAAGATGGGCGATGCCCGCCGTGTGCTGGACTGGGATGCACAGTTCGCCTGCGCACTGGACCCGGAGACCGCAAAGGCCATCCGCGATGCCCGCCTGCCGGAGGACGACCACAGCGACACCTGCAGCATGTGCGGCAAGTTCTGTGCTGTGCGCAGCATGAACAAGGCGCTGGCCGGTGAGTACATCGACATTCTGTAAAAATCTTCTGTTTTGCGCGCAGCAGCGTGCATCTTCCTCCGCCGCCCGGTATGACCGCCGGGCGGCTTTTGTGTTGTAATTCCAAAAAGATTGTGTTAAAATAACAATAAGGCGCTGATTGCAAAATTGGTGGTCATGCTTTCTATCCCGTATCGCTGGTTTTTCTATTTCTACATAGAACAAGCAGAGGTCCGGGAGGAAACTTTTTTGAAAGTACCCTGCCCGGAGCCTTGAAGGCGAAGAGCAACGGCAACGACCGCCGCCAGTGGCGGAAACAGGGAGTTGCTGTTGGGGCCGCGGCCTGCAAGATGCGAGTGCCGCCCAAGGCACGAAGCAGATGCAGGGAGCCGCAACCCGGATATATCGAATGAATCTGCTGGAGACTCTCGCATTGCTCACGTTCATTCTCGCGTTGTTGAGCTTGGTCGTGGATGTGATCCGTCTGACCGTTGAGGTCATGGCAAAGTTTTCCCAGATGAAAAGCGATGATAACAAAAAAGATTGACCGCCTCACAGTTCCCCAACTCGAGCGGTCAATCTTTTTGACTAACGGGATGGAAAGCTGACCTTTGCAGTCAGCGCCCCTTCTGTTTGTAGTATAATCGAAGCTATGTGATTTGTCAAGTTATCCTGTTCCATCGATTATTTCTATCAATATTTTAGATTTTACAATTCTTCTGTACTGTACTATAATGAAGTTATCGTCTTCATTCCATTGATCTACAGGAGGAATCTGCCTTGCTGGTAAATCTTATCGAATCCGTCTATCGCCTGCTGTGGGGCGACCTGTTCACCATCCCGCTGGGCGGCGGCATCGGCATTTCCTTCATGGTGGTGCTGCTGTTCACGGCGGGCATCTGGTTCACCTGCCGCACCCGTCTTTTGCCGGTGCGGCTGTTCCGGGATATGATCGCCGCCGTGTGCGAGAAAAAGCAGGGCAGGGACGGCCTTTCCTCCTTCCAGACGCTGGTCATTTCCACCGCCACCCGCGTGGGCATGGGCAATCTGGTGGGCGTGGTGGCCGCTGTTTCTGCAGGCGGTGCCGGTGCGGTGTTCTGGATGTGGGTCACTGCCATTCTGGGTGCGTCCACCTCCTTTATCGAATCCACCCTTGCCCAGAAATACCGCCAGCCCGACCCGCTGTACGGCGGCTGGCGCGGCGGACCGGCCTACTATCTGCATGTGCTGGCGGAGCGCAGGCGCGGCAAAAAGCTCAAACGCTCTGTGGTAGCGGCGCTGTTTGCGGTGTCTGGCCTCATCTGCTGGTGCGGCATCAGTCAGGTGATCTCCAACTCGGTCAGTTCCGCGTTTGAAAATGCGTTCCATATTCCGCCGCTTACTACCACACTGGTGCTCACGGCCATTGCGGCGGTGATCGTGCTGCGCAAGAATGCCACCGTGAAAAGTCTGGACGTGATGGTGCCCATCATGGCGGTGTGCTATTTTGTCATCACCGTGGGCATCGTGCTGTTCAACCTGCCCAAGCTCCCGGCGGTGTTCGGGCGCATCTTTGCGGAAGCGTTCGGTCTGCGGCAGGCCGTGGCTGGCGGCTTTGGTGCTGTGCTGATGAACGGTGTCAAGCGCGGCCTGTTCTCCAACGAAGCGGGCAGCGGTTCGGCACCCTGTGCAGCTGCCGCCGCAGAGTGCGACGACCCGGTCAAGATGGGCTTTGTGCAGGCACTGGGCGTGCTGATCGATACGGTGGTGATCTGCAGCTGCACGGCCTTTTTGATGCTGCTGGTGCCGCAGGAGATCACAGAAGGACTTGCGGGCATGGACCTTTTGCAGACTGCCCTGCAGTACCATCTGGGCGGCTTTGGTGTCGTGTTCATTGCGGCCACGCTGGCGCTGTTCAGCTTTTCCACCTTTCTGGGCGTTTTGTACTATGCCCGCGGCAATGTGGCCTATCTGTGCGGCGACAACTGGTGGAGCCAGACCGTGTATAAGCTGATCGCGCTGGCCATGCTGGTGATCGGCGGTATGCAGGCCTACACGGTGGTGTGGGATCTGGGCGACGTTGGCATTGGCCTGATGACCATTTTCAACATGATAGCTTTGGTGCCCATGGCAAAGGAAGCGCTTGCCGCCCTGAACGACTACGAAAAACGCAAAAAACTGCAGTAAATAGCAAAGGCCCGGCTCCCTGTAACATGGGAACCGGGCCTTTCAGGTTATTTTATTGCAGATCAGATTTGTTTAAAAGCAGCCCGCCTGCAAGCCCGGCCAGCGCAGGCAGCACCCAGCCAAAGCCCATGCTGCCCAGCGGCAGAGCGTTGGCGGCGGCAGATACTGCCCCCAGCGGCAGCGCAGCGGCGATGCTCTGCAGGGCGGTCAGGCCCATGCACAGCGGATACACCGCCCGGTGCTTTTCAAGGCCCGGCATAAAGGAAAGCAGGATCAGCACGATGGCTGCGGGATAAATGGCGTTCAGCACTGGAGTGGACAGCCGGATGATGGCAGCAAGGCCGAGGTTCGATACCAGCATACTGGCCACAGCAAAAAAAGCGGCAAGGGCAGGGTAGGGGATGCGGGGCAGAAGCTGATGAAAATACTGACCCACGCAGGCGATCAGGCCCACGCAGGTGTTGAAGCATGCGATCACAAAAATGGCCGCAATGAGCACAAGGCCCGCCCGGCCGAACAGCTGCTGTGCCAGAGCGGTGAGCACCTCGGCACCGGTGGCAAGGCCCGGATACACCGTGCCGGTCTCGGCCCCGGCGTGGCCCAGCATGGCGTAGACCACCAGCAGCAGCCCGCCTGCAATAAAACCGGCCCGGATGGTGCCGCCCTCCACGGCACGGCTTTCTGTGACACCCCGGGCGCGGATGTTCAGGGCGATGACCGCGCCAAAATTCAGCCCGGCCAGCGTGTCCATGGTCTGGTAGCCGTACAGGATGCCCTGCACAGCGGGCAGGGCTGCGTACTCTGCGCTGGGTGTGCCGTAGTGTGCCGCCAGCGGATGGATGAGACACCCGGCAAACAGCACCACGATGAGCACGATCAGGCAGGGGCAGAGGATGCGGCCCAGCCAGTCGGTAAGCTTTTCCGGCCGCAGCGCCACCAGAAAGGCCGCTGCAAAAAACAGCACCGAGTAGGCCAGCTGCAGCCCGGTACCGCCGCCTATCAGCGGCACCAGCATCTGGAAGGAGGTACTGGCGGTGCGGGGGATGGCAAGGCAGGGCCCGATGGAAAGATACACCAGAATGGTGAACACCATGGCGAACACCGGATGCACCCGGCCGGCAAGCTTATCCAGACCGCCTGCCCGTGCCACAGCCACCACGCCCGCAATGGGCAGGCCGACGGCGCTGACGACAAGGCCCGCAAAGGCAGGCCAGAGGCTGGTACCGGCCTGTGCGCCCAGATGCGGCGGGAAGATCAGGTTCCCGGCTCCGAAAAACATGGAAAATAGCGTAAAACTGACCAAAAGCAGGCTTTTGCCGGAGAGCTTCTGCATAGGACAGACACCTCATTTCTTTCTTGCATCAAAGATGACAGAGATTTATACAGTTCAGTTTATCGTTTTATGCATTTCATGTCAAGAAAGAAAAACATGAAGAAAAGTAATGACAGGCATGATAAGCTCTTATGCATCATGATGCACGGGTCATTGGCGTTTGGAAAAAGATGTGGTATGATACTTATACGATCCGCAGAGCGGAGGCCATTTCAGACCGTCAGGAGCAGGAAAGAACCATGAACCAACATAAACAATTTTTTCAGCGGCTGGGCGCTGCAGCCTTCTGGCTGGCGGTGTGGCAGTGCGCCGCCATGGCGGTGGGACAGGAGGTGTTCCTTGTTTCGCCGGTGCAGGCGGTGCGCACTCTTTTGCAGCTTTTGCCGCAGGCAGAGTTCTGGCAGCGGGTGGGTTTCAGCTCCGGGCGCATTCTGCTGGGTTTTGGGCTGGGCGTGGCTGTAAGCATCGTGCTGGCTGTGGCCGCACAGGCGTGGCACACGGCAGATGTGCTGCTTGCTCCGGTGCTGCAGCTGGTCAAAGCCACGCCGGTGGCAAGCTTTATCATTCTGGCGCTGGTGTGGGTGCGGGGGGCATCGCTTTCGGTGCTCATCAGCTTTTTAATGGTGCTGCCCGTGCTGTACGGTGCGGTGCGCACCGGCATCCAGAGCGCAGACCCACAGCTGTTGGAGATGACGAAGGTGTTTCGCCTTCCGCTGGGCCGACGGCTGCGGGCGGTGTGGCTGCCTGCGGTGCTGCCGGCCTTCCGGCAGGGATGCAGCGTGGCCCTTGGCATCTGCTGGAAGAGCGGCGTTGCCGCTGAGGTGATCGGCCTGCCCAATGGCAGCATCGGCGATGCACTCTACCGAGCCAAGATTACCCTTTCCACCGGGGAGCTGTTCGCATGGACGTTTGTGATCATCCTGCTCAGCGCCGGGTTTGAAAAGCTGTTCCTGCTGCTTCTGGACTGCGTGACCCGCGCTGTGACCGGGGAGGTGCCGCAATGCTGACCATCGAGCATCTGACAAAACAGTTCGGGAAGAAAACGCTTTTCCGGGATCTCTGCCTCACGGTGGAAGGCCCGGCGGTGCTGTGGGCACCCAGCGGCTGGGGCAAGACCACATTGCTGCGCATCCTCATGGGGCTGGAAGAACCCACTTCTGGCATAGTACAGGGCGTTGGCCGGGTGGCAGCAGTGTTTCAGGAAGACCGGCTCTGCCCGCAGCTGACAGCTGTGCAGAACGTGACGCTGGTATTGCCCGGCAGTGCAGAACAATACAAAGAGCAAATCATAAAAGATTTTCAACAGTTTGGCATGGATGCTGCCGCATTGGCCCTGCCTGCCGCACGGCTTTCCGGCGGACAGAAGCGCCGCACGGCTCTGCTGCGGGCTTTGTGGGCCGCCAGCGATACGCTGCTGTTAGACGAACCCTTTACCGGCATGGACCCGGACACCCTTGCCGCTGCTGCGGCGCTGCTGCGGGAGCGCCGCGGAGAAAAGCCTGTCTTGCTGGCTACCCACGACCGCGAAGCCATCCGCCTTCTGGGCTGGCCGGTGGTTGAGCTGGAAAATGCCTGAGCCTGCATCGATCCTATAGAATGAAAAATCGGAAAGACCAGAACGGCCTTTCCGATTTTTTGCTGCTTGGAATATTTTACTGAAAAATACGCAGGGGATACGGCGAACTGCATCAGTTCAGCAGCTTTGCCGGGTCAAGGTACTGCTCACCCTGCAGTACTTCCAGATGGATGTGCGTCTCCTCGGCGCATTCGTTGGGAATGCTGCCTGCACGGCCAAGTATCTGGCCCACACTCACTTCATCGCCGGTCTGCACCGTGGGGTCGGCAGTGCCGCACACCCGCCACAGGTGCCCGGCGCTGTCCTCGATGCACACCACACTGCCCCAGCGGCTATCGGTGTCCACAGCGGTCACCTTACCGGCGGCGGGAGCACACACCTGTGCATCCTGCGCACAGGCGTAGTCCACACCGTTGTGGGTGCGCCAGTCGCCAAGGGTGCTGCTGTACACCAGCTCATCGCCGCTGTAGGCGTTCAAGACCCTGCCCGAGACGGGCTGCGTGGAGGCAGGCGCAGCTGAACTGCTGGCAGGCGAGGATGCGCCCTGCAGTGCGGAGGGTTCGTGCACCAAACCAGAGCCAGACTGCGCCCCAGAAGAGGACGCAGAGGATGCGGGCTTGGGTACATTTGCCGCAGATTCTGCGGCGTCGGTCACGGGCTGCTGCCATACATCGTCCTCCTGTGGGTCAAGGGTGAGCTGCGGCTCCGGTGCAGGTTCTTCCTGCGGGGTCGTCAGGTCGTCGTAGCTCTTTTTCAGTTCATCCCGCACGGTGCGCACTGCCCACACGCCCGCCGCTGCGGCTGCGACGAGACAGGCCAGCAGTGCCAGTGTAAAGCCCCTGCTGCGCAAAAACTTTTTGATCTGCTCCATTGTCGTTACTCCCATCTGCTGCATTGTGTACGCATTGCTTCTGGGCTTAGTGTGGGACAGCAGGGCAGGTTTTATGCATTCTTTTATTTAAATGCCCTCCGCGTTGCTCTGGGCATATTTAGAGGAAATGATATTTTGTAATATAGCAGCCGGAAAATGCATCTTCCCTCTGTGGCCTTCTGTGCTGATACCCAGAGTGAAGCGGAGGATATTCTAAATGATATTACCAAACAAAAAGGCCCTCCCTTTTCGGGAGAGCCTTTGCAGATCAAAAATCAGTTGCGGCGGCGGCTGTTCATGCCCAGCAGGCGCACAACATACAGGAAGATGTTGATGAAGTCCAGATACAACGTCAGTGCACCGTAAATGGAAGCCTTCTCGGCCAGCTCACCGTCATAGGCGTAGTAGGAGAACATCTGGCTCAGTTTCTGGGTGTCGTAGGCGGTCAGCAGCATGAACACCACCAGACCGACAGCGCTGTACAGCACCGTGGTAAGGAAGCTCATGCCGAACAGCATGCCCACAAAGCCGGTGATGATGAGCGCGAACAGGCCCATCATCAGCTTGGGACCCCAGCCGGACAGATCCTTGTGGGTAGTAGTGCCGTAGACCGCCATCAGGCCGAAGTACAGCGAGGTGGCAAGGAAGGCCAGAACCAGAGTGCCCAGATCAAATACCAGGAAGTAGTAGCTCAGCACCATGCCGTTGAGCAGTGCGTAGGCAAAGAATGTGGCTCTTGCACCGCCCACCGACATGTTCTGCACGCGGGAGCTGAGCACATACACCAGCACCAGCTCTGCGATGGTGAACACCAGATACAGCGAGTTGACAACGTACAGCAGCGGGGTAGCGGCTGTAACGAACGCCGCGGCAAAGGTGATGAGCAGGCCTACCGCCATCCAGCGATAGGTGCGGTTCATATAGTCAGCCGAGGTCATGGCAGGCTCCGTGTAGCCTCGATTGTAACCATTGTAATTGTAATCCATATGGGACTCCTCCAGTCTCTTTCTGCCGGAACACTTTTTCCTTGCTCCGGTCTACGGAATATAGTATACTGCATAGAAATGAACGTTTCATGAAAAAGGCTGTGATATTGTATGTCTCTTGGGCTTTATTTACACATACCCTACTGTTTTTCCAAATGCAGATACTGCGATTTCTATTCCCATCCCGGTGAGCGCGGCGTACCGGAAGCTTATGTGGATGCTCTTTTGCGGGAGCTTTCCCGCTTTGCGCCGGAAGCACCTCTGCAGCCGGACACCCTTTATTTTGGCGGCGGTACGCCCAGCCTGCTGCGCCCGGAGCAGGCAAAACGGCTGATCGATGCGGCCCGGCCGATGCCGGGGGCCGAGATCACACTGGAAGCAAACCCGGAGACGGTGACGGAAGAAAGCCTTGCAGGCTTCCGGGAGGCGGGCGTGAACCGCATCTCTTTCGGGGTGCAGTCTGCCCGGGATACCCAGCTGCGCACACTGGGCAGACCGCACACGGCAAAGCAGGCGCGGGCTGCATTTGCCGCCGCGCAGCGCGCAGGGTTTACGAACATCAGCGGCGACATCATGCTGGCACTGCCGCACTACACCGAAGCCGAGTTTGACGAAACGCTGGAACTGATCGAGGGTGGTGGGGCTACCCATATTTCGGCATATCTGCTGAAGATCGAGCCGGATTCGGCCTTTGGTAAACATCCGCCCGAAGGCCTGCCCACCGGCGATGAAGCCGCCGATTTTTACCTTTATGCAGTGGAACAGCTGGAACACCACGGCTACAAACAGTACGAGATCTCCAACTTTGCAAAGCCCGGCTATGAGGGCAGACACAACCTCATTTACTGGGACTGCGGCGACTATCTGGGCCTTGGCCCGGCGGCGCACTCCTGCATGGGCGGCAGACGGTTCTACTACCCGCCGGACACCGCCGCTTTCCTGAACGATGCCGCCGCCCCGGTGATGGACGGCAGCTGCGGCGCAGAGGACTACCTTATTTTACAGCTGCGCCTGCGCAAAGGCCTTTCGCTGGATGCATACAAAAAACTTTACGGGAAAGAATTTTCCACCGCACAGCTGGCCTTTGTGCAAAACTGCGTCCGGGCGGGCTATGCAAGCTTTGACGGCCGTACCCTTGCCCTGACCCCGGCGGGTCTCATCGTGCAGAACAGCATCCTTGCCCAGCTGTTGTAATTGGTAGAAATACGGCAGAACATTGCTTTTGTGTGTCGATTCTGGTATGATATACTCGTATTATTAGGCGATGGGAGAGAAAACGGATGGCGAAAGTATTGATCGTCGGCGCAGGCGCGGCAGGACTGATGGCGGCGGGTGCCGCCGTGCGGCAGGGGCATCAGGTGACGGTGCTGGAACACATGGATAAGCCCGGCCAGAAGATCCTTGTCACCGGCAAGGGCCGCTGCAATGTGACCAACGACTGCCCGGCAGAGGAGTTTCTGCGCCATGTGCGCACGAACCCGCGCTTTCTGTATTCGTCGCTGGGGGCCTTTCCACCGGCAAAGACCATGGAACTGTTCGAGGGCCTTGGCGTGGAGCTGAAGGTGGAGCGCGGCCGCCGGGTGTTTCCAGTATCGGACAAGGCCGAGGAGATCCGGCAGGCTCTTTTGCGCTATGCGCAGGATGCTGAACTCGTGCATGACGGCGCGAAAAAGCTGCTATTGGAAGAGGTAACACCGGAGCCGGAAGCAGCTCCCGCCGCACCGGAAAACCCGCGCCACCCCAAAAAGAAAAAGGCAGGCCCGGCACTGCGGTGCATCGGTGTGCGGGGCACCTCCGGCCGGGAGTACCGGGCGGATGCCGTGCTGGTGGCCACCGGCGGCGTGAGCTACCCCACCACCGGCTCTACCGGCGACGGCTACAAACTGGCCCAGCAGGCCGGGCACACCCTCATCGAGCCGGTGCCCAGTCTGGTCAGTCTTGTGAGCCATGACGCGGACTGCAAAAAGATGATGGGCTTGGCGCTGAAAAACGTCACCCTGACCCTGTTCGAGGACAGCAAGGCCATTTTTGACGAGCAGGGCGAAATGCTGTTCACTCATTTTGGCATCAGCGGCCCGCTGACTTTGAGCGCATCCAGCCATCTGGGCGACATGAAAAAACACAAGTATCATGCGGAGATCGACCTCAAGCCCGCTCTCAGCGAGGAGCAGCTTTATGACCGCATCACGCGGGATTTTGCCCTGCTGGCAAACCATGCGGCGCAGGGCGCGCTGGTAAAGCTTTTGCCGTCCAGTATGCAGCCGGTGATGGTGGCGCGCTGGGGCATCGACCCGGCTACCAAGGCAAACCAGATCACCCGGGAGCAGAAGAGGGAGCTGGTGCAGCTGATGAAGCACTGGCGGGTGTCCATTGATGCCCGGGGCGATCTGGCCCACGCGGTGATCACCAGCGGCGGCGTGTCCGTGCGGGAGGTGGACCCCAAAACCATGCAGAGCAAAAAGGCGCTGGGCCTTTACTTTGCAGGCGAAGTGCTGGATGTGGATGCCTATACCGGCGGCTACAACCTGCAGATCGCCTTCTGCACCGCACAGGCATTTGCAAATCATCTGTAATTACAGATAAAACAATTTTAAATGCCCTCCGCGCTGCTCTGGGCATATTTATAGGAATAGATTTTTTTGATTTGTATTTTGAAAACGACTGCGGTCGTTTTCAAAATACGTTTTCACAAAAAGGGTTGTTGCCGGGATAGTCTCACAGACCGCTGCGCAACTGTTCCTGAAGGGAACGAGCAGCAGATTCAGTTGGCCGTTGCGGCCCCGCTTGTGAAAAATCAAATCTGGAAAATCCGCAGATTTTCCAGATTTGTAAATATTTAAAATGATTTTCCGCTGAAGATGGCCACAGCGAATGCGGAGGCCATTTTAAATCGTTCAGTTTAAAAAGGAGAGATACAACATGGTATCTGTTGCGATCGACGGGCCTGCAGGTGCAGGCAAATCTACGCTGGCACGCCGTCTGGCGGCTGAAATGGGCTATATTTATGTGGATACCGGTGCCATGTACCGCGCCATCGGCCTGTATGCCCTGCGCGCAGGCAAGGACCCCAAGGACAACGCAGCGGTCAACGCGCTGCTTCCCCAGATCGAGCTGCGGCTGGCCTCCATTGAGGGCGAGCAGCACATTTATTTAAAGGAAGAGGATGTGAGCACCGCCATCCGCACCGAGGCCGCAGGTATGGCTGCCTCTGCCGTGGGCGCAAACCCGGCTGTGCGCGCCTTTCTGCTGGAACTGCAGCGGGATATGGCCAAAAAGCAGGACGTGCTGATGGACGGCCGCGACATCGGCACGGTGGTGCTGCCGGATGCCACGGTGAAGATCTTCCTTACCGCCACGCCGGAAGCCCGCGCCACACGCAGGTGGAAAGAGTATCAGGCCAAAGGCATCGATACTCCCTATGAAGAGGTGCTGGCCGACGTGAAGCAGCGGGACTATCAGGACACCCACCGTGCCGCTGCACCCCTGAAGCAGGCGGACGATGCCGTGCTGCTGGACACTTCGGAGCTGGATTTTGAACAGAGCCTTGCTGCAATGAAGAAGATCATTGCGGAGAAAGTGAATAAAACGATAAAATGATATTATATTACATCTTAGTGCCCTTTGCGTGGCTTTTGTGGCATATCGGCTTCCGCATCCATGTAGAGGGCCGCGAAAACCTGAAAAAGGTGCAGACAAAGGGCTGCATCCTTGCGCCCACCCATGTCTCCGCCATCGACCCGGTGTTCATCGTGGTCACCCGGTGGGGCAGGCGGATGATCGTGTTCGCCAAGAAGGAACTGTTCGAGATCAACGCCCTGCTGACCTGGTTCTTCCGCTGCTGCGGCGCGGTGTGCGTGCGCGGCACAAAGGATGAAATGGCTGCCATTGAGCAGACCGTAGAAAAGTGCAGAAACGGCGAAACACTGCTCATCTTCCCGGAGGGTACCCGCGAAAAGGACGGGAAGCTTCTGCCGCCCAAGAGCGGACTGTTCGTCATTGCGGCGGGGGCCGGGGTGGACGTAGTGCCCTGCCGCATCCTGTACGATACGCCGGATGGAAAAATGCACCTGTTCTGCAAAGTACGGGTGATCTACGGCGAGCCGATGCCTGCAGAGCAGTTTGCCATGGAGAGCCGCCGCGACACCAAAAAGCTGCGTGCCAACAAGCAGGCCCTGCTGGATGCGTGGGAAAAGATGGGGGCGTAAAAGATGGAGATCCGAGTTGCCAAAACGGCGGGGTTCTGCTTTGGTGTCAAGCGGGCGGTGGATCTGACCTATGGCCTGCTGAACGAAGGCTGCAAGGTGGCCACCCTCGGCCCGCTGATCCATAACCCGCAGGCTGTGGAGGATATGCAGAAAAAGGGTGCCCTTGTGGCGGATGCCATCGCCGATGTGCCCGCCGGGTACGAGGTGGTCATCCGCAGTCACGGCGTGCCGCGCACCGTGTACGACGAGCTGGATGCGCGCGGCATCACTTACCATGATGCCACCTGTCCCTTCGTGCAGAAGATCCAGCGCATTGCCGCCGAGGCCGAAAAGGCGGGAGCAGTGCTGCTGGTGGCAGGCGACAAGACCCATCCGGAGGTGCAGGGGATCGTGGGCCACACCCGCGGAGAGGTGTTCGTTTTTGCCGATCTGGCCGAGTTGAAGGCATGGAAAGGCCCCTCTGACCCGCAAAAACCCCTGTTTGCAGTTGCACAGACCACATTTCAGGTTACAAAATGGCAAGAAAGTTCGGAGTTTCTCAAAAAAGCCTATACAAACGCCCGAATTTTTGATACAATATGTAATGCGACGTGGGCGAGGCAACAGGAAGCGGAAGACCTCAGCCAAAAATGCGACATCATTGTTGTCATTGGCGGTCATCATTCTTCCAATACCCAAAAGCTGGTACAGGTCGCCGCAAAACACACGCGTGCCGTAACGGTCGAGACAGCGAGCGAACTTCGGCCGGAATGGTTTGCAGATGTTAAAGTGGCGGGCGTGACAGCCGGGGCTTCAACGCCATCGTCTATTATTGAGGAGGTACTTAACAGTATGAGCGCAGAAATCAATGACAGCATGAGCTTTGAGGAGATGCTGAATGCATCCGAGGAAAAGCGTGTTCATGCAGGCAGTATTGTGAAAGGAATCGTGACCAGCATCTCTGCCAACGAGATCCAGGTGGATATCGGAGCGAAGCAGACCGGCTTTGTCAAGCTGAGCGAGCTGACCGATGATTCCTCCGCCAAGGTCGAAGACCTGGTGAAGGTTGGCGATGAGCTGGACCTCATCGTCGAGAAGGTTATGGATCAGGATGGCGTCATCCAGCTCTCCCGCAAGAAGCTCGCATCTCGCAAGGGCATGGAAGAGATCGCTAAGGCCGCTGAGTCCGGCGAGGTCGTCGAAGGCGATGTCACCGAGTTCAACAAGGGCGGCGTTGTGGTCAACGTCAAGGGTGTCAAGGTGTTCGTTCCTCGTTCTCAGGCTACTATGCGCCGTGATGAGGACTACACCGCTCTGGTTGGCCAGCACGTTCAGCTGGTTGTCACCGAGTGCTCCGGCCGCAAGATCGTCGGCAGCATCAACAAGGTGACCGCTGAGCAGAACAAGGCAAAGCGTGAAGAGTTCTGGGCAAACGTTGAGGTGGGCAAGACCTACACCGGCGTTGTCAAGAGCCTGACTTCTTACGGTGCATTCGTCGATATCGGCGGTGTGGACGGTCTGTGCCACATCAGCGAGCTGAGCTGGAACCGCATCAAGCATCCCTCCGAGGTCGTCTCCGTTGGCGACACCATCGAGGTGTATGTGAAGGACATCGACACCGAGAACCACAAGGTCTCTCTGGGCTACAAGAAGGCTGAGGACAACCCCTGGGAGCAGCTGAAGAACAACTACCCCATCGGCAGCACCTTCCATGCTCCGGTCGTCTCCCTGACCAAGTTCGGTGCATTCGTCCGCATCCTGCCGGGTGTTGATGGTCTGGTCCACATCAGCGAGATCAGCAATGACCGCGTTGAGAAGGTCTCTGACGTACTGAAGGTCGGCGATATGGTCGATGTGAAGCTGCTGGATGTCGACTTCGACAAGAAGCGCATCAGCCTGTCTATGAAGGCCCTGCTGAACGACAACGCTGAGTAATCAGCCTTTCGTTCGGAAGAAAAGCTTCTGACACAATGCGATCAACAGCCCCGTTGCCGGGAAAACGGCGGCGGGGCTGTTTTTATAACTGAAATTCCAATTTTCTCTTTTAGAGAAAGTACAAAATAAAGACATAACTTTATGATAAACTGGATCAAGAAACACTGGGAAGTACTGAGCTATCTGGTTTTCGGCGTGCTGTGCACCCTGCTGAACATTGTGCTGTATGCGCTGTTCAACAAGCTGTTTGGCTATACAGCCGCCAACAGCTGGGGCAATGTGCTGGATAACATCATCTGCATCCTGTTTGCCTACTGCACCAACCGCGCCTTTGTGTTCCGCAGCAAAACGCAGGGCAAGGCCATGGCAAGGGAATTTGGTGCATTCGTCACCTGTCGTCTGGGTACAATGCTGCTGGACACTGCAATTATGCTGGTGCTGGGCAATCTGCTGGCTGCGCAGGGTGCAGCGCTGATGGACGAGCTGATGCAGGGGGTGCTGAGCGTGGTGGCCCACTGGCTTGGCCCGGATACGGCCATCCAGATGGCAGCCTCCTATGCAGGCACACCGGCGGGGGTCACGGATGGCTCTGCCGCCATTGCCGTCATCGGCGGTGCAGACGGCCCCACGGCAATCTTCGTTACCAGCCGCTACAATGCGCAGGCACTGTGGGGCCTTGCCGTGAAGGTCTTTTCCAATGTACTGGTGATCGTGCTGAACTATGTGTTCAGCAAGCTGATCATCTTTAAAAATCGCAAGTGAGATATTTTCTCCGCCGCAGGCGGAGAAAATATCCAATATAATTTAGGAGGTACGGTTTTATGAAGCGTGGTCTGAAAGGTTTTGCATTTCTGGTCTCCGGTCTGGTGCTGGGCATCATTGGTGCAACGGTCTCAGCAACTGCAATTGCCCTGAGTGCTGTCGGCATGGCAAAGGTGCGCCGTGCCAGCAAGTAAAAAAGGAGAAAAAAACATGACTCGTGAAGAAATTCTCTCCCATGTCGATCACACCCTGCTGAAGCCGGAGGCCACCTGGCCCCAGATCCAGACCCTGTGTGACGAAGCCATTGCAAACCACACCGCATCCATCTGCATCAACACCTGCTACGTCAAGCAGGCGGTGGAGTATATGGCGGGCCGCATCCCGGTATGCTGCGTGGTGGGCTTCCCTCTGGGTGCCATGGATACCGCCAGCAAGGCGTTTGAAGCCAAGACTGCCATTGAGAATGGTGCCGCCGAGGTGGATATGGTCATCAACATCGGCCGCCTGAAGAACAAGGAGTACGATGCCGTGCGCGAGGACATCCGCGCCGTGAAGCAGGCGGTGGGCGACAAGGTCCTGAAGGTCATCATCGAGACCTGCCTGCTGACCGACGAGGAAAAGGAAAAGATGTGCGATATCGTCTGCGAGGCAGGCGCGGACTACATCAAGACCAGCACCGGCTTCTCCACCGCAGGCGCAAACTTCCACGATGTGGAGCTGATGGTCAAGGGCGTGCATGGCCGCTGCAAGGTCAAGGCTGCCGGCGGCATTTCTACCGTGGAGGACATGGAGACCTTCCTTGCGCTGGGTGCTGACCGTCTGGGCACCTCCCGCGCTGTCAAAATTCTGAACGGCGAGCAGGCAAAGGGCTATTGATCTGTTCTGCGAAAAAAGCAATTATAAATAATATTTCCGCAGAACAGAACCAGAGCGCACGCGGAGGCTGTTCTGGATCGTTTGGTTTTCCCAAGGGCCGCTGCACAAATTGCTGTGCAGCGGCCCTTTTTGATGCCAAGCCTTGCAAGCAGGGCGCGGCAGGGTATATAATACAGATAGATACTGTATAAAACAGGGGCAGTCTGCCTTGTGGGATAAGGCGGGCAGGGGAGGAAATGCAATGAATATACCCGAGATCCTTGTGGCCAATGGCACAGGGGCGGTGCTGGTATGCTTTCTGTTTCTGCTGCGGGTGCGCGGCGAGAGTAAAAACAGTGTTGGAAGTGAGCTGTTCTGCCGGATGCTGGTGGTGACTCTGCTGGCACAGGCGACAGAAACGATCAGCTTTCTGCTGGACGGCGTGCCCGGCGCGGCAAGCCGGTTCTGGCTGTACCTCATGAACACCGTCTGCACCGGCGCTACCGTGAGCGTGGGCTTTGCGTGGTGTTTGTATGTGGACTTCCGGGTCTACCGCAGCACCGGACGCCTGCGCAGAAGACATCTGCTTCTGGGCGCGCCGCTGCTGGCTGTTCTGGCGCTGCTGGCGGCGAACCTTTTCGGCACAGGATGGATCTTTACCATCTCCGCGGACAACGTTTACCATCGCGGTCCGCTGAACAGTTTGCTTTACCTGCTGCTGTTCGGCTATTATGCCGAGAGCGTGTGGCAGGTGCATAAGGCCAAGCGCGATGGCGTTACGGTGGAGTTTTTCTCGGTGTACTACTTTGTGATCACCTGTGCGGTGGGCACGGTGCTGCAGGGTGCGTTCTACGGTATGGCCTTCGGCTGGCTGTCGGTGGCCATCGCCTTTGTGTTTGTGGACAGTCAGCTCCGCAGTCTGCGCAGCTATATCGACGAGCTGTCCGGCCTGTTTGGCCGCAAGTACATGAACTACTGTCTGGAGCGCATCCACGCCACGCAGGAAAAGGATATTTACGGCATCATGATGGACGTGAACTGCTTCAAGGAGATCAACGACACCTATGGTCATGGTGCGGGCGACCGCGCCATTCAGGAGATCGGTCACATCCTGTCCGGGGCGCTGGTGGCAAACTCGGTAGCCATCCGCATAAGCGGCGATGAGTTCATGGTGCTGATCCGGCACGGCTCGGAGGAGATCCTGAATAAGATCTGTGCCGCCATCGAGCAGCGGGTGCAGCGCTATAACGCCGCCGCCCCGGCGGGCAGCTTTCAGCTGTCTTTCTCCACCGGTGTGGCAAAGTATGAGGGCGGCAGCGTGGAGAAATTTCTGGCGGAACTGGACGAGCGGATGTATGCGGAAAAGCGCGCTTTCCACGCCGCCCGGAACGGCCATGCCGTACCGGAGCAGGGGAACGCTCCATCAATTTCAGAATAATGTCTAAAAAGAGTGATACTCTTCTTGACAATCTGACGAAGCAATGATAGAATACTGAACGTACCAACTGAATACCGACTTATCAAGAGCGGCTGAGGGGACAGGCCCTGTGAAGCCCGACAACCTGCGCGTGAGCGCAAGGTGCCAAATCCTGCGGGAAACCGAGAGATAAGAGTGCAACGCTCAGAGCTTTCGGGCTCTGGGCGCTTTTATTTTTCGCGCAAAAAAGCTTGAACGGAATGTTGGAGCAAGAAATACACACCCTGCTGTAAAAACTTTAGGAGGCAAAACAAATGGCAAGACACCTGTTTACTTCTGAGTCCGTCACCGAAGGACATCCCGACAAGATCTGCGACCAGATCTCGGATGCCATTCTGGACGAAATTCTGACCCACGACCCCAATGCCCGCGTGGCCTGCGAGACCTGTGCATCCACGGGCCTTGTGCACATCATGGGCGAGATCACCACCAACTGCTATGTGGATTTCCAGAAGGTCGTCCGCGAGGTGGTGGCAGATATCGGCTACACCCGCGCAAAGTTCGGCTTTGATGCCGACACCTGTGCCGTCATCTCCAACATCGACGGCCAGAGCCCCGACATCGCACTGGGCACCAACGATCAGGTGGGCGGTGCAGGCGATCAGGGCATGATGTTCGGTTATGCCTGCGATGAGACCCCGGAGCTGATGCCTATGCCCATCAGTCTGGCTCACAAGCTGGCAAAGCGCCTGACCGAGGTGCGCAAGAACGGCGAGATGGACTATCTGCGTCCGGATGGCAAGAGCCAGGTCACTGTGGAGTACGATGAGAACAACAAGCCCGTGCGTGTGGATGCTGTGGTCATCTCCAGCCAGCACAGCGACAGCGTCAGCATGGAACAGCTGCGTGCAGACGTGATGGAAAAGGTCATCAAGGCCACCATCCCCGCCGAGCTGCTGGACGAGAACACCAAGTACTACATCAACCCCACCGGCCGCTTCGTTGTGGGCGGCCCGCAGGGTGACACCGGCCTGACCGGCCGCAAGATCATCGTAGACACCTACGGCGGCTATGCCCGTCACGGCGGCGGTGCCTTCTCCGGCAAGGACCCCAGCAAGGTGGACCGCAGCGCTGCCTATGCGACCCGCTGGGTGGCAAAGAACATCGTGGCTGCAGGTCTTGCCAAGCAGTGCGAAGTGCAGGTGGCCTACGCCATTGGCGTGGCAAAGCCTGTGTCCATCATGGTGGACACCTTCGGCACCGGCACCGTCTCGGATGAGAAGATCGAGCAGGCTGTGGAAAAGGTCTTTGACCTGACCCCCGCCGCCATCATCCGCGAACTCGACCTGCGCAAGCCCATCTACCGCAAGCTGGCCGCATACGGCCACATGGGCCGCGAGGATCTGGGCGTGAAGTGGGAGAACACCGACCGCGTGGATGCCCTGAAGGCTGCGGTCGCTGCCCTGTAAGCGGAACACAAAGCACCTATCGCAATCATATAAAATAAGAAGGCATCTGCAACGATCGCTTCTGAGCTTCTGAAGCTCAGCAAATTTGTTGCAGATGCCTTTGTTTTTGCGGCTCTGCCGGGGAGGGCGAACGAGCAAAAACAGCAGCATCTCCGCTGCCCGGCACACTGCATTTTTATCTCCCGGAAGAGCGATCCCGGCAGACTGCTCAGACAAAGAAAAGTCTTACTTTTCCACGGAAATCAGCCGAAATTTGCGAAATGGCAAAGAATCGGCTGTCTTTTTGTCGAAAACACACATTCTCTTTGAGAAAAAAGAAAAACAGCTGTGCAAGGCGCAGAAAATCCTGACATGAAACAAATTGATATGGCAGAATCGACGAAATGTGATAAAATAAAACTAGATATGCGCTCTTGTGTGCATGATACGGATCGTAAACAGCAATAAGGAGTTATGACTATGTCTATTGAAATTTCCCCGAAGTCGTTCTTTGAGCAGCCCAGCGTGGCAGATATGCGGCTGATCTCCTGCCCCGGTGCAGAGGAACTGACCGGCCTGATCGACAAGCATCTGGTCCGCTGGGCCAAGGCTGCCGGAATTGACAAAGAGACCTTCATTATTCCTTGCGACTGCCCCCGCTTCCAGAGTGGCGATGCCAAGGGTCTGGTGAAGGAGTCGGTGCGCGGCGACGATATCTTCATCGTGGTCGATCCCGGCAACTACAGCGTGACTTACAAGCTGTTCAACTACGAGAACCACATGTCTCCGGACGATCACTTCGCCAACCTGAAGCGCCTGATCCAGGCAGTGGCCGGCAAGGCACACCGTGTGTCGGTCATTATGCCCAGCCTGTACGGCGGCCGTCAGCATCGCCGTGTGGTGCGCGAAAGTCTGGACTGCGCTGTGGCCCTGCAGGAGCTGCAGACCATGGGTGTGCGCAACATCATCACCTTTGATGCTCATGACCCCCGCGTGCAGAACGCTGTGCCGCTGATGAGCTTTGATAACGCAATGCCCACCTATCAGGTGCTGAAGAGCCTGCTGAAGAAGGACCCGGACCTCTCCTTTGATAAGAGCAAGTTTACCGTGGTCAGCCCGGACGAGGGCGCCATGAACCGCAACATGTACTTCTCCAGCGTGCTGGGCTGCAATCTGGGCATGTTCTACAAGCGCCGCGATTACACCCGCGTGGTGAATGGCCGCAACCCCATCGTTGCCCACGAGTATCTGGGCGAGAGCGTGGAAGGCAAGACCGTCTTTATCGCAGACGACATCATTGCTTCCGGCGAGAGCATGCTGGAGGTCGCCAGCAACCTGAAGGAGCGCGGCGCTGCCAACATCATCGCCAACGCCACCTTCCCCCTGTTCACCAGCGGTCTGGAGAAGTTCGACAAGGCTGTGGCCGAGGGCAAGCTGACCTATGTTGTGGGCACCAACCTGACCTACCGTATGCCTGAGCTGCTCACCCGCGACTGGTATGTGGATGTGGATGTTTCCAAGTACGCTGCATACTTTGTGGTGGCACTGAACCACGACATGTCTGTTTCCAGCATTATCGACCCGCTGAAGAAGATCGAGAATCTGCTGGCAAGCCGCAAGTAAGTTTAATACGAAAAAGGCTCTGCATCCTTGCGATGCAGAGCCTTTTTCGTATCACAAATCAAATAAAACGATTATAATTCCTCTCCATGGCTGCGCAGATACCGAACCAGCATGGGCAGCTCGTAGAGCAGCATGACGACCCAGCCCACCGCATAGCTGTAAGGCAGAGCTTCGATCTCCATTTTCCACACCAGCACGAACACCGCAGCTGCCGCCACACGGAACACCATGTTGAAGGTGCTGGACACCAGCGTGACCTTCAGATCGCCAATGCCGCGGAAGAAGCCCTGAATGCCGTTGGTGAAAGCGGGCATCAGGTAGAACAGGGAAACCGTGCGCAGGAAGCGCACGCCCAGATGGACGACCTCCGGGTCGGTGACGAACAGCTTCATGATAAAGGGCGCACCGGCAAAGCATACAACGGCGATCAGCACGCCGTAAGCGGCCTCGATGCGCATACCGCAGTGGAAGCCCTGCTTCACACGGTCGTGCTTGCCGGCACCCCGGTTCTGCGCCATGAGGGTGGTCATGGCGTGGCCGATGTTCTGCTGCGGGGTATAGGCAAAGTCGTCAATGCGGGAAGCAGCGGTAAAGGCAGCCATAGCGTTGACACCCATGGTGTTCACGATGGCCTGCACCGCGATCTTGCCAAGCTGCACGGTGGCTTGCTGCATGGCGCTGGCCCAGCCGTAGCTGACCGTTTTGCGCAGCAGCTTGCCGTCAAACACCAGCCAGCGCCTGCCCAGCTGCAGGATGGGCACCTTCCAGCGGATGTACAGTACGCACAGCACGCAGCACAGTGCTTCGCTGACCACGGTGGAAAGGGCGCAGCCGTTGCTGCCCCAGTTCAGCACCTGCACAAAGAACAGGTCGCCGCCGATGTTCAGCACAGAGCTGATCATCAGGAAATACAGGGCACTCTTGCTGTCGCCCAGTGCACGCATGGTGGCGGCAAGGAAGTTATAGAAGAAGGTGAAGATCAGGCCTGCAAACACGATGCGCAGGTAGCTGACCGCAATGGGCAGGATATCGGCGGGCACCTGCATCAGCTGCAGCAGGGGCGTGGCCAGAATGACGCACAGCGCCGAGAATGCCAGCGAGAACACGGTGCCTGCAATGGCGGTGGTGGACACCTGATGCTCCATCAACTGGGTATTACCGGCACCGAATGCGGTACTGACCAAAATGCCGGCACCCAGACACATGCCGTTGATAAACAGGATGGCCAGAGTCATGAGCGGGTTGGAGGTGCCGACGGCGGCAAGGGCTTCCTCGCCCACGAACTTGCCCACGATGATGCTGTCGGCGGCGTTGTAGGTGAGCTGGAACAGGTTGCCAAGTACCAGCGGAATGGTAAAACGAATCAGGAGCGGTGTAATGGCTCCCTTTGTCATGTCGTTTGTCATGGGAACGCTATGATCTCTCCTTATAATGTATTTACGATCTGCCGTCCGGGCAGGATGGCAAGGGCAGAGCGGCTGGCACCTACATGGATGAGCTGTGCGGCCGCCTGCAAAACGGCACCGGATGCCACCGAAGCCGGGATGGCATCGGTGCGCAGCACCTTTTGCGCGGCCCGCTGCGCATCGGTGGTGTTCACCGCCACCACGTTGTCCACCACATAGGCGTTGAAGTTTTCCGGCACAAAGCCGTAGCCCAAATCACTGATGCCGTGGGGGCCGGTCAGGCCGCCGCCCAGCGCCTGCGATTCGTAAGGCTCCACGGCGGCGATGCGCACATCGTTCGTCCATGCCTTGATGGTCTCGCCTACGCCGGTCACGGTGCCGCCACTGCCCACGCCGATCACGATAGCGTCCACAGCGCTTTTGCCCTCCCGCGCGATGCTCTGCACAATGGCAGGGCCGGTAACGCGGCGGTGGTACTCCGGGTTATCATCGTTGGCAAGCCAGTCCATGTAGTACCAGCCGTTGGCGGCGGCGGTCTGTGCCGCCAGACGGCGGGCACCGTTCACACCGCTGCGGGCCGGGCTGTGGCGGATCTGCGCACCCAGCCGCAGCAGGGTCTCCTGCCGCAGGGCGGGGGCATCCTCCGGCATCACCAGAACCACCGGGTGACCGGCGGTCAGGCCCGCCAGCGTGAGCGCAGCGGCAAACGGGCCGGAGGCCGCTTCAATGATGGGCTGACCGGAGATCAGCTTCTTTTTTTCAATGGCAAGGGCCAGCATCCCTTCGGCAAGGCCGTCCCGGGCCGTGCCGGTGGGGCCTGCAAAGTCCAGATAGGCATACAGCCGTCCCTTCAGCCCGCAGGCGGCAGCATAGCCGCGCAGCTCCACGATGGGGCAGGCGCTGAGCGTCTGGTAAAAATTGGGGTAGATCGGCACGAAGACCCTCCTTTCATGGGATACAACAATATTATCCTAACGCAAAAGGACTGCGCGCGTCAAGATGCCTTTTAGCAAAAACAGCGAATTTTTGGCGGATTTTCTGGAAAAATCTCCGAAAGGCTCTTGACAGGATGCGGTGCATCTGCTATACTTCATCCGTAAAGCAAATGAACTTTACATCACTTCTCGAAAGTACAGGCACAAAACCGGGGGATCAGAGGATGGCAAAAGATCTGGAAATGGGCTATCTGCTGGACTTTTACGGTGAGGTGCTCACCGAGAAACAGCGCGAAATGCTGCGCCAGTATTACAACGATGACCTTTCGCTGAGCGAGATCGGCGAGAACTTCGGCATCACCCGTCAGGGTGCGCGGGATGCCATCAAGCATGGCGAGAACGCGCTGAAGGAGCTGGAGGAAAAGGTCGGCTTTGCGGCGCGTTACCGCCGCGTGCAGCAGAAGCTGGAAGAGCTGGAGCAAATGGTGATCGATGCACGGTTCGAGTGCACCGGCCCGCAGGGCCTGACCACCACCGAGTACGAACACCAGCTGACCAAAATGTTAAAGCTCATCCGCTCCATCGACGAAGCAAACGAGAGCTGAAACCTGTGAAAGGAGCACCGTACAATGGCATTTGAATCCCTTACCGACCGCCTTGCCGGTGTGTTCAAAAAGCTGCGCGGTCACGGCAAGCTGACCGAGGCAGATATCAAGGCCGCGATGCGTGAGGTGCGCATGGCCCTGCTGGAAGCCGATGTCAACTATAAGGTTGCCAAGGACTTCTGTGCAAAGGTGTCCGAGCGCGCCATGGGTCAGGAGGTCATGGAAAGCCTGACCCCGGCACAGCAGGTGGTCAAGATCGTCAACGAAGAGCTGGTTGCCCTGATGGGCGGCAGCGAAGCGGCCCGCCTGAACATCAAGAACAAGGGCCAGACGATCATCATGCTCTGCGGCCTGCAGGGCAACGGTAAAACCACCCACGCCGCAAAGCTGGCAAAGTACTTTATCAAACAGGGCCGCCGCCCCATGCTGGTGGCCTGCGATATTTACCGCCCTGCGGCCATCGATCAGCTGCAGGTGGTGGGCAAACAGGCGGGCGCACCGGTGTTCACCCTGCCGGGCGCAAAGCCGCCGGAAATTGCAAAGAAGGCGCTGGCACACGCCAAGGATTACGGCAATGACATCGTGATCCTGGATACCGCCGGTCGTCTGCAGATCGACGATGTGCTCATGCAGGAGCTGGTGGACATCAAGGAAGCCGTTCCTGTGGACGAGACCCTGCTGGTGGTGGATGCCATGGCCGGTCAGGACGCCGTGAACGTTGCCAAGACCTTCAACGAGAAGGTGAGCATCGACGGCATCATCCTCACCAAGACCGACGGCGATACCCGCGGCGGTGCGGCACTTTCGGTGCTGGCCGTTACCGGCAAGCCCATCAAGTTCCAGGGCACCGGCGAAAAGCTGGACGATCTGGATGTGTTCCATCCCGACCGCATGGCAAGCCGCATCCTTGGCATGGGCGATGTGCTGAGCCTGATCGAGCGTGCGCAGGAGACGGCCGACGAAAAGGCAGCCGAAGAGACCGCCAAGCGGATGATGGAGAACAAGTTCGACATGAACGACATGCTGGACCAGTTCGCACAGATCCGCAAGATGGGCGGTGCAGGCGCGATGCTGAGCATGCTGCCCGGCGGCAGCGGCATCGATCCCAGTCAGGTCGATGAAAAGGCATTCGACCGCATCGAGGCCATGATCTATTCCATGACCAAGGAAGAACGCGAGAAGCCCTCCATCATCAACCCCAAGCGCAAGCGCCGCATCGCGGCCGGCAGCGGTACCACCGTGGCCGACGTGAACAAGCTGCTCAAGCAGTTTGAAATGATGCAGAAGATGATGAAGCAGTTCAAGAAAAGCCCCAAGGGCTTTGCCCGCCGCCTGGGCGGCATGATGGGCAACCCCAATGCCTTCCGCGGACTGAAATAATTTTTGTGATACAACCCCCTTGCGGGTTTGTACAATATAATCAACATGCGCCCGCAAGGGCCGCACAAAACAATTTTTGGAGGATATTTACCATGGCAGTTAAGATTCGTCTGCGCCGCGTTGGCGCCAAGAAGGCTCCCTTCTATCGTGTTGTTGTTGCTGACAGCCGCTTCCCCCGTGACGGCCGTTTCATCGAAGAGATCGGCACCTACGATCCCAACAAGGAGCCTTCCGAGATCAAGATCGACGCTGAGAAGGCAAAGCAGTGGATCGCCAACGGCGCACAGCCCACTGATACCGTTCGCGTCCTGCTGAAGAAGTCCAACGTTCTGTAAGTAGGGAGGGCTGACTCATGCAGGAGCTGTTGCTGGCAGTTGCCCGCGGTCTCGTGGAGGATAAGGAAGCCGTTAAGGTCACGGTGGACGAGCCTCGCGAGGACGGCACCATCGTCTACCACCTGAGCGTGGCAGAGGGAGATATGGGCCGTGTCATCGGCAAGCAGGGCCGGATCGCAAAAGCCATTCGTGTGGTGATGCGCGCGGCTGCTGTGCGGGTCGATGAAAAGGTCCTTGTTGAGATCGACTGAGCACCCTACAGGCCCTTTGCCCTTGCGGCAAGGGGCCTTTTTGATTATAGGAGCAAGATTATGCAGCAATATCTGGAAGCGGGCAAGGTCGTGACCACCCACGGCGTGCGCGGCGAAATGAAGCTGGAGCTTTGGTGCGACGGCGTCAACTTTCTGAAAAAGGTGGGCAGGCTGTACCCCTCGGCACAGGGCGGCAGGGCCTATAAGATCGTGTCCATCCGCGCACAGGGCCAGATGGCTCTGCTGCAGCTGGAAGGCGTGGACGATATGGATGCTGCCCGTGCGCTGCGGGGGCAGGTATTCTACTTTGACCGTAATGATGCCACCCTGCCCGCAGGCCGCTGGTATGTGGCCGACCTGATCGGGTGCGAAGTGCGGGATGCCGACACCGGCAGGGTGTACGGCGTTGTGACCAGCGTGGATCACCCCGGTGCACAGGATATCTACACCGTCAAAGCACCGAACGGCAAGGAATACATGTTCCCGGGCGTGGATGCTTTTTTGAAAGAGCGCAACCCGCCGGAGGGCTATCTCCTCGTCACCCCCATTCCGGGCCTGCTGGACGATGACTTTGACAGCGAACGGGAGGAAGAGTGAGCCATGGGAATGCGTGTGGACATCGTGACCCTGTTCCCGGAAATGTGCCAGCAGGTGCTGGATGCCAGCATCATCGGGCGCGCGGCAAAGAAGGGCTTTATTGAGACCCACTGCCACCAGATCCGGGACTACACCCTGAACAAACAGAAGCAGACCGACGATTACCCCTACGGCGGCGGCTGCGGCATGGTGCTGTATGCTCAGCCCATCGCAGACTGCCTGCGTGCTGTGCAGCAGGAAGTAGCTTCACAGGGCCGTCCGGCTCCGCATATCGTGTTCCTGACGGCAGGCGGCCAGCGCTACACCGAGGAGCACGCAAAGCGGCTGGCCCAGTACGATAATCTGACACTGGTATGCGGCCACTATGAGGGCATCGACGAGCGTGTGATCGATGCTTTTGCGGATGAAGAGATCTCCATCGGTGACTACATCCTCACCGGCGGCGAGTTGGCCAGCCTTGTGGTGGCGGACAGTGTGCTGCGCCTGAAGCCCGGCGTGCTGGCTGAGCAGAAGGGCTACGAGGAAGAAAGCTACTGGGACGGCCTGCTGGAGTATCCCCAGTACACCCGCCCCGAGGTGTGGGAAGGCCGCGCCGTGCCGCAGGTGCTGCTGGGCGGCGACCACCAGAAAATCGATGCATGGCGCGGGGAACAGAGCCGGGAGCGCACCCGCCTGCGCCGCCCGGAGCTGTACGAGAAGTGGTGTGAGACCCACCCTGTGACCGAGCTGCCCAAATGGAAGCGCGGCGAGAACATGCGCCTTGTCAAGACCGACGAGCAGTTTGCTGCTGCCGCCCGCATCTTTGTGGAGGGCCGCCGCACCACCTGTGCCGAGAACTGGACCCCGGAATACTGTGCCAGCCTCAACGAGGAAGAATATCTTTTGCAGCTGCGGCAGGAAAAGGCCGCAGGCTGGGTGTGCTACCTGCACACCACCAAGGATGTGCCGGACGGCATCGTGAGCATCAACCACAAGGTGGGGCACATCGAACATCTGTTCGTCACTGAAAAAGCCCGCGGCAGGGGCATTGGCATGAAGATGCTGGACTTTGCCCGCAAAAAGCTCAGCGAGCACGAGCACCCGGTGCTGAGCGTGCTGAACACCAACACCCGCGCCATAGCGCTTTACACCCGCATGGGCTGGAAGCTGACCAGCGGCACCGAGCTGGAGTTCACGCCGGAGCAATATCCGGCTGTGGTGAAAAAGTGTGCTTTGGTCTGGATGCGGTACGAGGGCAGCGCACAGAAGTAACTCCGGGCGGCAGCTGCAGGTGCATCGGACAGCGAAAAAGGCACGAAAATGGATACTCGGGCCAGAGGGTATGGTGCTGGAAACGCACAAAAACGGCCGAGATATTGCCCGATGGTCGAAAAAATGTTGAAAACTTTTGTATCTACCCTCTAACCTTCGGGGAATAATTTTATTATCTTTGTATAAATAATGAAAAATGGGCCGCTTTTCATTGGAGAAACCGCCAAAAATGCGCCGGGGGGCTGTACAACCGTTTCGACTTGCGCTAAAATAATCGTAACGCAACAGGCACAGGATACAGATTCTATACCCAAAACGATATTAGATAGGAGCGCTTTACTATGTACGTGAAAGAAGTTACCGTTGAAAATCAGGTTGGTCTGCACGCTCGTCCGGCTACCTTCTTCATCCAGAAGGCTAACGAGTTCAAGTCTTCCATCTGGGTCGAGAAGGAAGAACGCCGCGTGAACGCAAAGAGCCTGCTGGGCGTTCTGTCTCTGGGCATCGTGGGCGGTACCACCATCCGCATCATCGCTGACGGCGCTGATGAGCAGGCTGCTGTTGACGGCCTGATCAAGCTGGTGGAGTCCGGTTTTGCTGAGTAATTTGTGTCTATAAATGGAGCGGCGGGGGAACCTGCCGCTTTTTGTTTTTCAAGGAGAATCCATGACCAAAGCTGAACTGTATCAGAAAGCCTGTATGCTGCCGCTGCTGCCCGGCGTGTATATCATCCGGGATAAGACGGACACCATCATTTATATCGGCAAGGCAAAGCGGCTGCGCATCCGGGTGAGCCAGTATTTCCGCGAGGGCGTGCCCCACGACAACAAGGTCAGCCAGATGATCGCCCATGCCTATGCCTTTGACGTGATCGTCTGCCAGAGCGAGTTTGAAGCGCTGGTGCTGGAAGCCAGCCAGATCAAGGCCCACACGCCGAAGTATAACATCCTGCTCAAGGATGATAAAGGCTACAGCTATATCAAGGTGACAAAGGAGCCATGGCCCAGGCTCTCCTTCGTGCTGCAAAAGGAGGAGGACGATGCCGAGTATATCGGCCCCTATACCTCCAGCTTTGCGGCCCGGCAGATGGCGGAAACGGCCATGGATGCCTTTCTGCTGCCGCGCTGCAATAAGCGCTTCCCGCAGGAGATCGGCAAAGGACGTCCCTGCCTGAATGCGCACATCGGCAAGTGCATGGCAGTGTGCAGCGGCAGGATCAGCTGCGAAAACTACAATCAGGCCGTCAAGAGCGCCGTGCACCTGATCCGCTACGGCAAAAAGGACATCCTGAAGATCCTTAATGAGCGGATGCAGGAGGCCTCGGACCGGCTGGAATTTGAGACGGCGGCGCTGCTGCGGGACCAGATCGCAGCCATCACCAAGGTGAGCGCCGGGCAGAAGGTCATTGTGGACCCGGATGTGGAGATGGACGTGGTGGCGCTGGCAGGCACGCCGGACAGCGTGTGTGCGGCGGTGCTGCGCTTCCGGGACGGACGGCTGACCGATAAGCGGGAGTTTTTGTTCCACGATACCTCGGACATTGCCGCCGTGCGGGAGGAATTTCTGCCCCGGTATTATCTGGATGACGAGCAGATCCCCAAGATCATTGCGGTGGACGAGCTGCCGCCGGACAGCGACGCTTTGCAGCAGGCGCTGAACGAAAAGCGCGGCAGTGAGGTGCAGCTATATGTGCCCCAGCGCGGCGATAAGGCCCATCTGGTGGAGATGGCCCACACCAACGCGGTGGAGCGTCTTGCCCGGGAGAGCGGCCGTTATGCCCGGGAGGAAAAGCTGCTGGACGAGCTGGCGCAGGTGCTGGGCCTTGCAAAGCCGCCCCGTGCCATTGAGAGCTACGACATCTCCAACTGGGGCGATGGCTCCAGCGTGTGCGGCATGGTCACCTTCAAGGACGGCAAGCCCTACAAGGCGGGCTACCGCAAGTTCAAGATGAAGACCGTTGCGGGCACTGACGACTATGCATCGCTGGCAGAGACCGTCTCCCGGCGGGCGGCAGAGTACGAAAAGTACGCAGAGCTTGCAAAAAAGGGAGAGCCCTGCAGCAACTGGTTCGGGCAGAAGCCGGATCTGCTTTTGATGGACGGTGGCAGGGGGCAGGTGAGCGCGGCAAAAGAAGCACTGGCCGGGACTGCCCTTGCGGATGTGCCGCTCTACGGCATGGTGAAGGACGACCACCACCGTACCCGTGCCATCGTGGACAGCGAGGGGCGGGAAATTGCCATCAACATGAACCGGGGCACCTTTACCTTCATCACGGCCATTCAGGACGAGACCCATCGCTTTGCCAATGCCTACCGCAAGCAGCAGATGAAGCAGAAGAGTTATTCCTCCACCCTGACCGAGATCCCCGGCATCGGCCCCAAAACGGCCAAGGCGCTGATGGCCCAGTTCAAGAGCGTGACCGCCGTGAAGGAAGCCACGCCTGACCAGTTGGAAAACACCCCCGGCGTGGGTAAACAGACGGCACAGATCATCTACGCATATTTTCACGAATAAAACCCTCTCAGTCATCGCTGCGCGATGCCAGCTCTCCCGAAAGGGAGAGCTTTTTGCATTCAGATGCAATGAATGTGCAGAGCTGAAAAAACGCGATTGATGCATTTGCCGGTTATGGCCCTTCCCGTGAAAAGGCAAACCCCGGCAGACCACAGTCTGCCGGGGGTTGCAATATTAAAATAAATTTACCGCTGAAAAGGCCCAGAGCAAAGCGGAGGGCATTCAAATGATTCAGTTCTCCGCAGAAATATCCTGACCGAAATACTTCTCGCTCAGCTCTTTCAGGGTGCCATCGGCACGCAGCTCGTCGATGGCGGTGTTGATGGCATCCAGCAGGGTGGCGCTGGCATCGCCCTTGCGCAGAGGAATGGCAACGTGAGAAGCGTCCTCGGTCTGGGCCACCAGCTTGAAATCTGCGTCCGGATGGACGTTCAGGTAGTCGTAGAAGGAAACATCGGCGTTCAGGGTGGCGTCGATGCGGCCTGCGGTGAGCAGCTGGATGGTCTCTTCCAGCGTGTCGATGCCCTGTACGGTGGCACCATAGCTCTCGGCCAGTTCCATGTAGGTGGAAGCAAGGCTGTTGGCGGTGGTCTTACCTTTCAGGTCCTCAAAGCTGGTGATCTCGTCGTTATCCTTGCGGACGGCAAGGGCAGTGTGGATGTAGCCGTAGGGCTCGGTGAAATCATAGGTCTTGGCGCGCTCGTCGGTCACTTCCACGCCGTTGCACACGATGTCGTAGCGGCCTGCGTCCAGACCGGCAAACAGGCTGTCCCAGTCGCTTTCCACGTACTCCGGCTCCACGCCCAGCTTTTCGGCAATGGCGCGGGAGACTTCCACATCGTAGCCCACCAGAGTATCGGATTCGTCGTGGTAGCTCCAGGGCTGCCATGCGCCTTCCAGTGCAACGATCAGCTTGCCGCTGGACTGGATGTTGGACAGCTGGTCGCCGGCAGCAGGAGCCACAGAGGCGGCCGTGCCGGAAGCAGCGGTGCTGCCGGAAGAATTGGAGCAGCCGGACAGAGTCAGCACACCGGCAGCGGCCATGACGCTCATAAGAGAAATAAAGGTTCTGCGTTTCATAGTTGGATTCCCTTTCCTCTATAAAAATATTTGTGAAATAAACTCCTTCAGGCAAAGAGGGAGACTTTCTGGTTTTGCCAAAGGCCCCATCCCGGAGGGGGCTGTCTGCGAAGCAGACTGGGGGAGTTGGTTAAACCTCACTCGGTGTGAGCGATCTTCCGCAAAAATTCGCGGGTGCGCTCCTCTTTGGGGTTAGCGAAAAACTCATGCGAGGGAGCCTGCTCCACTACCACGCCGTTCTCCATGAAAACGGTCTTGGAGGAAACATTGCGGGCAAAGCCCATCTCGTGGGTGACCACCAGCATGGTCATGCCCTCTTCGGCCAGCTGCCGCATCACGGCCAGCACTTCGCCAGTCAGCTCCGGGTCAAGGGCCGAAGTCGGCTCGTCAAAATAGATGATCTCCGGGTCAGATGCCAGCGCACGGGCAATGGCCACGCGCTGCTGCTGGCCGCCGGAAAGCTGGCGCGGATAGTAGTCGGCTCGGTCGGCAAGGCCCACCTTTTCCAGCATCTTCATGCCAACGGCATCCGCCTGCTCTTTGGGCATTTTGCGGGCAATGATGAGGCCCTCGGTCACGTTCTGCAGGGCAGTCTTGTTGCGGAACAGATTGTAGCTCTGGAACACAAAGGCCGTCTTTTTGCGCAGCCGGGCAATGTCGGCACGGCTGGCCTGGGCAAGGTCGAACGTCTCGCCGTCAAAGGTGAGCTGGCCTGCGTCGGCAGTCTCCAGAAAGTTCAGACAGCGCAGCAGGGTGGTCTTGCCGGAGCCGGAGGGGCCGAGGATGGCCACTACATCGCCCTTTTCCACGGTCAGGTCCACGCCGCGCAGCACCTGCAGCTCGCTGGTCACTTTGCGTGCACCGGGCCGGTGGAAGATGCCTGCCTGCAGGCGGGGCTTTGTGTAGGTGAAAAAGGATTTGTGGACGTTTTTGATCTCTAACATGGACATGGTTGCCACACTCCTTTCTTACTGGAAGCCGTGGGCGTTGAGCCGACGCTCCAGCAGTGACTGCAGCTTGGTAATGACCGTGCAGAACAGCAGATACACCACGGCCACCTCACAGTAGATGGGCAGGAAGATGTAGGTGCGGGCGGCCACGCGCTGACCGGCCATGAACAGCTCGGCTACTGTGATATTGGACGCCAGCGAGGTGTCCTTGATCATGCCGATGAGCGAGTTGGAGAGGGCGGGCACTGCGGTGCGCAGGGCCTGCGGCAGCACGATGCGGCGCATGATCTGCCACCAGCTCATGCCCACGCAGTAACCGGCTTCCAGCTGGCCCTGCGGCACGCTTTCCAGTGCGCCGCGCATGGTCTCGGCACAGTAGGCACCCTCGTTGAAGGCAAAGGCGATGACCGCAGCAGGGAAAGCGTCCAGCATGATGCCCACGCTGGGCAGACCATAAAAGATGATGAACAGCTGCACCAGCAGCGGTGTGCCGCGGATGACCCAGATGTAGAACCGCGCGATCTGCCGCAGCACCGGCACATTGGCGTACTGCACCAGCGCAACGGCCACGGCAATGATCATGGCAAAAAAGAAGGAGACCAGCGTGAGCGGGATGGTCATGGTAAGGCCTGCCGTAAGGATACGGGGCAGGGCCTCCGCCAGCACGCTGACCGTACGGTTGGAAAGAAATGCTTCAAACATGAAAAATGTTCCCTCAGAACGGTATTCAAATACTCTGTAAATTGTAAGAACAAAGGTATTATAAGGCTTGGAGTGCGCTTGAAGTCAAGGGCTTTTTCTAAAATTCCTACAAAACCTACCAGAATACTATAGCATGAATCCGGATGGAGTGCAAACGGTTTGCTCAAAACGCGTGATGTGTACAAAAACGGACGACCCATCTGGAAAACTTTGTGCAATGCGGCAAGCGGTTGACGGCGCACCGGCTTTCGTGTACAATGAACATAACAACGCGCACCGGGCTTGGCCCGGCACAGGCGCAAATTCACCGCAGAGGGTGCAGTGCCCTTTGCGCGGTGCAGACACGGAGGACACGAACGTGACGAAGAAAAAAATTGGCGTTCTGGGTGCAGGTACCTGGGGCATGGCTCTGGCACGGATGCTGTGTGTCAGCGGCAATGATGTGCAGGTGTGGTCGGCGCTTCCGGCTGAGGTGGAGAACCTTTCCGCTACGCGGGTGCACCCCAATCTGCCGGGCATGAAGATCCCGGAAGAGCTGCAGTTTACCAAGAGCATTGAGGAAGTGTGCACCGGCAAGGATGTGCTGCTGTTTGCAGTGCCGTCGGTATTTGTGCGCTCCACCACGGCCAAGGCCCGGCCTTACATCCCGGACGGCCAGATCCTTGTGGACGTTGCAAAGGGCATGGAGCCGGAAACCTTATATACCATGACCGAGGTCATCGCCGATGAGCTGAACCGTGAGGGCGGCCCCAAGGGGGTAAAGCTGGTGGCCCTTTCCGGCCCGACCCATGCGGAAGAGGTGGCGCTGGACATGCCCACCACCATCGTTTCGGCCTGCCCGGATGAAGCCGCTGCCGAGTATGTGCAGGATGTGTTCAGCAACACCTGTATGCGTGTGTACACCAACGCCGACATCAAGGGCGTGGAGCTGAGCGGCGCGCTGAAGAATGTGATTGCGCTGGGTGTTGGCATCTCCACCGGCCTTGGCTACGGCGATAACGCCCGCGCAGCCCTCATCACCCGCGGCATTGCCGAGATCGCCCGGCTGGGCGTGGCCATGGGCTGCAACATCCACACCTTTGCGGGTCTGGCCGGTATCGGCGACCTGATCGTGACGGCGACCAGTATGCACAGCCGCAACAATCGTGCGGGCATTCTGATCGGCAAGGGCAAAAGCCCGGAGCAGGCCGTGAAGGAGGTCGGCATGGTGGTGGAGGGCATCAATGCACTGCCTGCCGCTATGGAACTGGCAGCAAAGTACAATGTGGAAATGCCCATTGTGCAGACGGTGAACGCCATCGTGAAGGAGGGCATGAGCGCCAGCGACGCGCTGCGCACCCTGATGGACCGCAACCGGAAAAACGAGATGCCGCAGGGCTACGAAAAAGTCTGAATTTTAAGGGAGAAGGCACAGCTGTCTGCAGATGGCTGTGCCTTTTTTGCTGCGCGGCCTGCCCACTGGCCGAAAACACAAAATAATTCAAATTTTTTACCAAAATCAGACGTAAAAGGGTAGAAGGTCGGGAAACTTTCTGCTATACTGAAACAGAACGCAAAAACTGGGGGACGTTTTGTGCACCCTGTCGGAGAGAAAGAGAGGAATCTGCCATGCCGTCAACTTATGCGCACCGCCGCTTTGGCACCAATGTGCTGGAACATCTGCCGGATGAACTGCGTGCTCAGCTGGAACAGAACCGTGAGCTTTATGATATCGGCCTGCACGGGCCGGACCTGCTGTTTTATTACCATGCTGCCAAGTCCAACCCGGTGGGTGCACTGGGCAATGCCATGCACGAGGAGCCGGGACGGGCCTTTTTTGACCGGGCGCGCAGGGTGGTGCACTGCGAGGCAGACCGGGATGCTGCGCTGGCATATGCGCTGGGCTTTGTGTGCCACTTTGCGCTGGACAGCACCTGCCACCCGTATGTGGAGCAGTTCACCCGGGAAAGCGGCGTGACCCACTGCGAGATCGAGACCGAGTTTGACAACATGCTGCTGCGCCGGGACGGATACGACCCGCTGAAGTTTTTCACAGCCAGCCATATCCACCCGTCGGAACAGAATGCAAAGGCAATCGCGCCCTTTTACGAGGGCATCTCGGAGCAGGTGGCGCTGGACTCGCTCAAGGGCATGATCTCAGTGCACAGGCTGCTGCAGGCGTCCAATCCTGTCAAGCGCTGGGTGGTGCTGACAGGCATGAAGGTGGTGGGCAAATACGACATGCTGCACGGACTTGTGGCAAACCCGCAGCCGAACCTGAAGTGCGTGGAGAGCGGCAAGCGGCTGGAAGAACTGTATGCGCAGGCGCTTCCACTGGCAGAAACGCTGATCCTGGAATTTGTGGCAAAGCTGGATACCGATGAGCCGCTGGATAAGGCCTACGACCATACATTTGGGGAGTTCTGAGCAAGTTGATGCAGCCCAGCAGGGAAAGATGCTGTTTCCCGCTACGACCCTTTTGGTGAAAATGTGTTTGGAGCGCTCCGCAGAGCGCGACAAACACGAAAATAAAAACAAAATTTCCGCTGTAGATGGCCAAAGCGAATGCGGCGGCCATTTTAAATGGTGAAATCTAAAAAGAGGGGGCACCGCCCGGCGGTGCGAGAGGAAACAAGATGAAACATGAAAAATTCAAGGTGACCCCGCTGGAGCGGTCATGGATCCTGTACGATGTGGGCAACTCGGCCTTTGTGCTGATGATCGCCACACTGGTGCCCATTTTCTTTAATGCGCTGGCCGAGGCCGGGGGATTGAGTCCGGTGAACTATCTGGCCTACTGGGGCTATGCAAGCTCGGTGGTCACGGTGATCACGGCAGTGCTGGGGCCGATTTTGGGCACGCTGGCCGATACCAGAGGCTTTAAAAAGCCCATCTTCATGCTCTGCCTGTTCGTGGGCGTGGCAGGCTGCTGTGCTATGGGCCTTGCCACTACATGGCTGCCGTTCCTGATCATCTTCATCCTTGCAAAGATCGGCTTTTCGGGCAGTCTGGTGTTCTACGATTCCATGCTGGGCGATGTGACCACCCCGGAACGCATGGATGTTGTGTCTTCGCAGGGCTATGCATGGGGCTACATTGGCAGCTGCGTGCCCTTTGTGGTGTGTCTGGCGCTGGTGCTGGGCAGCGGGGCCATCGGCCTGAGCCAGATGACCGCCCTTTCCGTGGCGCTGCTCATCACCGCTGTGTGGTGGCTGAGCACCACCCTGCCGCTGCTGCGGAGCTATAAGCAGATCAACTATGTGGAGGTAGAGCAGCACGCCATCCGGCAGAGCTTTGTGCGTATCGGCCACACCCTCAAGCATCTGCGCGAGGATAAGCAGGTGTTCTGGTTCCTGCTGGCCTTCTTCTGCTACATCGACGGCGTGTATACCATCATCGATATGGCCACCGCCTACGGCACGGCACTGGGGCTGGAGACCACCGGCCTTTTGCTGGCCCTGCTGGTAACGCAGATCGTGGCCTTCCCTTCGGCGCTGATCTTTGGTCGGCTGAGTGCAAAATACCCGTCCAGCCAGCTTATCCCGGTCTGCATCGCGGCCTACACCGGCATTGCGGTGTTTGCCTTCTTCCTGACCAGCCAGTGGCAGTTCTGGATACTGGCCGTGCTGGTGGGCATGTTCCAGGGCGGCGTGCAGGCACTGAGCCGCAGCCACTTTGCCAAGATCATCCCGGCTGAAAAATCCGGCGAATACTTTGGCCTGTTCGACATCTGCGGCAAGGGCGCGTCCTTCCTTGGCACCATGATCGTGAGCGTGGGCAGCCAGCTGACCGGCAGCGCCAATGTGGGCATTGGGATGCTGGCGCTGCTGTTTGCAGTGGGCTTTGTGCTGTTCCGGGTGTCCTGCCGGACTGAGGGCGCAAAACAGGTGTAAAAAATACGATTTAAAATTGTCGATGCTTTCGCTTTGGCAATATCAGAGGAAATATTATTTTATAATTTTGCAAACAAGCCAGCCCTGCGGGGCCGGCTTGTTTCCTTTTTCACGGGAAGGGGGGCGTGACGGCAAACGGCATATTGTTGCCATTACGCAGTAAAGATGCAGTTTTCGGCAGCGACTCTATTCGTGAAAGTGCGTTTGGAGCGGCCCGCAGGCCGCGACAAATGCGAAATAAAAATAAAATTTCCGCTGAATATGGCCAGAGTGTAACGGAGGCCATTTTAAATCGTCCTTCTGGTTATAATTAACAAACCGGTAATTGTCTTTTTGAGCGGCGAATGATACAATAGAGGCAATGATTTCAAAACCGCAAAGGAGAAAACGAAATGGAACGATTTCCCGGTTATACCCTCGTGCGTACCGAGGACTGCCCTGAACAGCACGGAACCCTGACCGTGCTTACCCACGATGTGAGCGGTGCCACGGTGCTGCTGGTGGAAAATGAGGATACCAACAAGGCGTTTGGCATCGGCTTTGGCACCTTCCCGTCCGATGACACCGGCGTGTTCCACATTCTGGAGCACTCGGTGCTGGCAGGCAGCGAAAAATACCCGGTGACCTCGCCGTTCTTGCAGCTGCTCAAAAGCAGCATGGCATCTTTCCTGAATGCGATGACCTTCCCGGATAAGACGGTCTACCCGTTCGCTACGCCCAATGAGACCGACTTCAAAAACCTGATGGATGTCTACCTGAACGCGGTGTTCTGCCCGCTGGCTATGGTGGATAAGAGCGTGTTTGAGCAGGAGGGCTGGCACCGCAGTGCCGACGGCACCGTGAGCGGAGTGGTGTACAACGAGATGCAGGGCGCTCTGGCTGCACCGGATGCTCAGTTGGAAAATGCACTGGAACGGGCCATGTTCCCGGATACGGCCTACGGCTTTGTTTCCGGCGGCGACCCGGCCAGCATCCCGGCGCTGACCTATGAAAAGTATAAGCGGGTATATCACCGCCACTACAGCGCCGACAACTGCTGCATTACCCTCTATGGCAAAATGGATATGGCTGAAAAGCTGGAACTGCTGGACAGGGATTATCTTTCAAAAATGCCCAAGGGCACCAGCCGTCCGCAGCTGACCGTGCAGCACGAGCAGGCGGGTGCCTGCGTGGAACTGCCCTACTATACCGAAAACCCGGAGCCGGACGAGGTGCAGTGTGCTCTGGCATGGTACACCGGTGCCTTTGCAGACCGGGAGCGGCAGCTGGGCGTGGAGATCCTGCTGGATGCCCTGCTTGGCACCAATAACTCCCCGCTGAAGGCGGCGCTGCTGGCCGAAAAGCTGGGCGCAGATATTGACATTGGCTTTGACGACAGCACCCTGCAGCCGGTGCTGGAACTGGTGCTGCGCGGTGCCACCGAGGAGAGCGCCCGCAAGTTCGCTGCCGCTGTGCGCAAGGCGGTAGACGGCATTCTGGCCGAGGGCATCCCGCAGGAACTGCTGTTGGCTTCGCTGAACGCAGCAGAGTTTGCATCGCTGGAGCGCCCGGGCACCCTGCCAGACGGCGTGCTGGATGCCATCAACGCTTCCACCGGTTGGCTGCACACCGGCGACCCCACTCTGCTGCTGCACACGGACAGGCTGTTTGCTTCCCTGCGGGAAAAGCTGGCCGATGGCTGGTTCGATGAGCTGCTGCGTGAGCTGTTTGCACCGGCTCCGGTGCAGGTGGTGCAGGTGCCCACCCTGCCTAAAAAGGAGGAGGGCGAACCCATCCGCACCGACGGCAAGCTTGTGCTGGAGCACCCGCTGACCGTTGCCGACCTTGGCGACGGAGCAAGGACGGCCCCAGGTGAGCGGGAACTTCTGGCCGGTGCGCAGCTGGTGCATCACCCTTCGGCAGGCAGCCTGTACCTGAACTTCTACTATGACCTCGGTAATGTGAAGCCTGAGGACATGCCGTATCTGGACCTGCTGACCGATGTGCTGGACGAGCTGGACAGCACCGAACACACCGCTCAGCAACTGAACACTCTGCGCAGCACATGGCTGGGCGACAGCCGCACCCAGCTGGACATCTGGACTGGGCGGCAGGAGGGTGCACCCTGCCATGCCAAGCTGAGCCTGTGCCTGAGCCTGCTGGAACGCAGTCTGGAAAAGGCTGTGGAGCTGGGCGGCGAATGGCTGTATGATACCATCCTTACCGGCCCGGCGGCAGAAGCTGCTTTTGCACGGGTGCTGAGCCAGCAGAAGTTGAACATGGAACAGCAGTTCATCCAGCAGGGCAATGTATACGCAGCCACCCGCGCCAGTGCCCACTACACGGTGGACGGTGCGGTGAGTGAACGCTGCAGCGGTGTGAGTTATTACAAGTTCTTGTGCGGCGTGCAGGAGCGCGGCAATTGGGCAGCACTGGGCGAAAAGCTGGATGCCCTGCGCACAGAGGTGCTGCAGCACGCGGAGCTGACGGTCAGCCTGTACGGCAGCGAGGATGCCCTTGCAAAGCTGCGCACTCTGCTGCCGGACAGCCGCTTTGCTGCCGAGGTCCGCGCTGCGGCAAAGCCCTATGTGGAGCCGCTGACACCGCCGGTGAACGAAGCGTTTATCATTGACGGCGGTGTGAACTACGATGTACAGGTATGGCCCATGGAGCGCCGCAGCGACCGCAAGGCGCTGGCCCGCGTGATGAGCTACGAATACCTGTGGCACAACATCCGCGAGGTGGGCGGCGCTTACGGCACCGGAATGCTCTCCTCGGACGGCGTGGAATACCTGTACACCTACCGCGACCCCCATGTAAAGGAAAGCTATGACACCTTTGCAAAAGGTCCGGCAGAACTGGCAGCACGGGAGTACACCGAAAAAGACCTGAACGATTTTATTGTGGGTACTGTGGCCAAGCTGGACACCCCCCGCAAGCCGCGTGCTGAGGCCCGCGAGACGGATCGTCGGTATTTCTGCGGCATCACTGATGAAATGATGGCGGCAGACCGCAAGGCCCTGTGTGCGGTGGATGCCGCCCTGCTGAAGGAGCAGGCCGCAGAGCTGGGTGCCGCCATGGCAAACGGCGTGCGGGTGGTGTTTGGCAGCAAGGATGCTGTGGAAGCCGCAAAAGAACTGTTTGATACGGTAGAGACCCTGTAAGCAAAGAGCCTTCCATCCCGCCCGGGACATGCTCTGACAGGATAAAAGTGCCTGATGATACGAAAAATGTCATCGGGCACTTTTACTTTTTGTAAAGAAACGGAAAAATTTAAAAAGCAGGGTTGACGCGGCAAAAAAGCAGTGGTAAAGTAATGGGCGGAAAAGGCAAAAAGTGTCTTTTTACAACAGGAAAACGAGGTGGTTGTCATGGAACCTGCTGGCAGTAGCAGCAGTCTTTCTCCCCGATTACTTTATATGATGGCAGCCGCCGTTTCTGCTTTGCGCAGACCCTGCTGTGTGTGAATGCACACGGTGCGTGTTTGCGTTCCCTGAAAAGAAGAAACGAGAGCTGCCACTGAAAAGGAGGCAGCTTTTTTATGTCTGAAATCTCGATCGATACCCTCAAGACCATGCTGGCAAATCTGGACGATGCCAAGAAATACCAGAGCCTGCGGGATGTGATGGAAACTCTGCCCGCGCCCGACCTTGCGGCGGTATTTGAGGATCTGCCTGCAGAAAAGCTCCCGGTGCTGTTCCGTCTGTGCCCGAAGGATCTGGCCGCAGATGTGTTCACCGAACTGGCCCCTGAGACCCAGCAGAAGCTGATCGACGGCCTGACCGATACCGAGCTGAAGGCTGTTGTGGACGAACTGTTCGTGGACGATGCCACCGACCTTGTGGAGGAAATGCCTGCCAACGTGGTCAAGCGCATTCTGGGTCAGGCCGACCCCACCACCCGCCGCATGATCAACGAGCTGCTCCAGTACCCGGAGGACTCGGCCGGCGGCGTGATGACCACCGAGCTGATGGAGCTGCGGCCGGACATGACCGTGGCACAAGCTATGGAGGCCATCCGCAGGAATGGCTTTGACAAGGAGACCATCAACAACTGCTATGTGACCGATGACAGCCGCAGGCTGATCGGCGTGGTGTCCCTGCGGGCGCTGGTGCTGGCAAAGAACACAGAAGAGCCTATCAAGGACCTGATGGATTCCAATGTGGTCAGCGTGAGCACCACCACCGATCAGGAGGATGTTTCCAACCTGTTCGAGAAATACGGCTTTCTGGCTATTCCGGTGGTGGACGCCGAGAACCGGCTGGTGGGCATCGTGACCATTGACGATGCCATCAGCATCCTGCAGGACGAGGCCAGCGAAGATATTGCAAAGATGAACGCAATCGGCCCCTCTGACAAGCCCTACTTCAAGCAGAGCATGTGGGATCTGTACAAGAGCCGCGCACCGTGGCTGCTGTTTTTAATGATCAGCGCCACCTTCTCCAGCATGGTCATCCGCGGATACGAGGACGCACTGGCCGCTGTGACCGTGCTGACCGCCTACATCCCCATGCTGACCGACGCAGGCGGCAACGCGGGCAGCCAGAGCACCTCCACCATCATCCGCGGCATGGCGGTGGGCGATATCCAGCCCCACGATCTGCCACGCATCCTCTGGCGCGAGAGCCGCGTGGCCTTGCTGTGCGGCGGCACGCTGGCCGTATGCAACTTTGTAAAGCTGCTGGTGTTTGACCGCATCGCGGCTCCGGTGGCGCTGGTGGTGTGCCTGACTTTGATCTGCACCATCCTGCTCTCGCAGATCATCGGCGGCATTCTGCCGGTGGCGGCAGAAAAGCTGCATGTGGATCCGGCCGTGATGGCTTCACCCCTGATCACCACCATTGTGGATACCACCACGCTGCTGATCTACTTCAACATTGCAAAGATGCTGCTGCATCTGTAAAAGATACTCGGATCGGGATGCCCGGAGGCTCAGGAAAGCTTCCGGGCATTTTCTTTGCAAAAAGGCGGGCGGTAGGAACCGGGAATGGCAGGCGATTTGCAGAAAATTGCAGAAATGAGGCGAAAAAATGCGGAAGAACAGGGATGAACTATTCCTGAAAATATTTTTCAAGATATACAAGAAATAAAAAAGCTGCAAAAACCGGACGATGCAACATTTTGTAATCTTTTTGAGAGAAAAATGACATAATTTTTTTGCTTTTGTAGGGAGGCTGCAAATGTATGAAAAATTGTGATGTTTCGAGAAAAGAAATTGGCGAGCCCAAAAAGCATTTGTTGAAATAGCACAAAAGAACTCCTTCAATCTTGTGAACTTGTTCTCTTGAACAGTGGGGTGCTGCAAGGGTATAATACGAACAGGAATTACAGGTGCATGCAAGATTGCTCCTGTGAAAATGCTGAGATACGAATTGAAGGAGAACATTATTATGAAAATGATTTCGCGTCGTGACTTCCTGAAGGCATCTGCTGTTGTTGGCGCAACTGCTGCTATGACCGCCTGCGGCGGCTCTTCCTCCACCAGCACCGCTGCTTCCAGCGTTGCTTCTTCCACCGCTGCTTCTGCCGCTGCTACCAACGGCTCTGCCAACATCGGCGTGTGCATCTATCAGTTTGCTGATAACTTCATGACCCTGTACCGCTCCGATCTGGAAGAGTACCTGAAGGACATGGGCTACTCCGTCACCATCATGGACGGCAAGAACGACCAGAACACCCAGACCGAGCAGATCAACACCTTCCTGCAGCAGGGCGTGGACGTGCTGGTCATCAACCCTGTCCAGACCACTTCCGCACAGACCATCGTTGATACCGTCAAGCCCTCTGAGACTCCTATCGTCTTCATCAACCGTGAGCCCGACAAGAGCGTTCTGGACTCCTACGCAGACAAGTGCTGCTACGTTGGTGCTGACGCACGTCAGTCCGGTACTTATCAGGGCGAGCTGATCCTGGAGACCGAGACTCAGGGCGATATCAACGGCGACGGCAAGATCACCTACATTATGTGCAAGGGCGACCCCGAGAACATCGATGCTCAGTACCGCACCGAGTACTCCATCAAGGCCCTGACCGATGCAGGCAAGGAAGTTGAGTGCCTGTACGAGTACCTGGACAACTGGGATCAGACCACCGCTCAGCAGGACGTTGCAAACGCTCTGTCTCAGTACGGCGACAAGATCGAAGTTGTCTTCTGCAACAACGACGCAATGGCACTGGGCGCTCTGCAGTCCATCCAGCAGGCTAACCGCACCGTCGGCAAGGACATCTATCTGGTTGGTGTCGATGCACTGGCTGAGGCTGTTCAGGACGTTCTGGATGGCAACATGACCGGTACCGTTCTGAACGATGACGTGGGTCAGGCTACTGCAGCTGCTGAGGCTACCAAGCTGTACGTCGAAGGCTCCAAGGTCGAGCAGTACTACTGGGTCGACTATGTGAAGGTGACCAAGGACAACGCTTCCGAGTACGCGAAGTAAGACCAAAGTTTTCCTGAAACAATGCAAGGTGCGCAGTGGACCTTGACGGCTTGAGCAAAGCTATAAAGCGCGTGCGTGCGAGAAATATTCTCCGCGCACGCGCCTTGTTTTGAAAAAAGGTTTTTCTGCGGCCCGATGATAAACGACAAGGAGGCTCTGCGGAATGTCAGAATACCGTCTGGTAATGAAAGGCGTGGTCAAGACCTTCCCCGGCGTCAAAGCGCTGGATCACGCCCAGTTGGAGCTTCGCCCCGGTAAGGTCATGGCGCTGATGGGTGAAAACGGCGCCGGTAAGTCCACCCTGATGAAATGCATGTTCGGCATTTACAAGATGGACGAGGGCGAAATTGAATACGAGGGCGAAAAAGTTACCATCACCACCCCTCTGGATGCACTGAACCGCGGCATTGCCATGGTGCATCAGGAACTGCAGCCGATTCCGGCACGTACTGTGGCCGAGAACATCTGGCTGGGCCGCTACCCCACCAAAAAGTACGGCCCTGTTACGGTGGTGGATCACGCCAAAATGTACAAGGATACGGAGGAGCTGCTGAAAAAGCTGAAGCTGGAGATCAATCCCCGTGCAAAGCTTGGCTCTCTGAGCATCGCACAGATGCAGATGGTGGAAATTGCAAAGGCTGTTTCCGCAAACTGCAAGGTGCTGATCCTGGACGAACCCACTTCCTCACTGACCGCAAACGAAGTTGAGTCGCTGTTCCGCATCATGCGCGAGCTGAAGGCTCTGGGCGTGGCACTGGTCTATATCAGCCACAAGATGGACGAGATCAAGGTGATCGCGGACGAAGTCACCATCATGCGCGATGGCCAGTACATCGGTAAGTGGGACGTTGCCAACATGACCAAGGAGCAGATCATTGCAAAGATGGTCGGCCGTGAGCTGTCGAACCTGTATCCCCCGCTGGAGAACCATCCCTCGGACGAGGTGATGATGAAGGTGGAGGACTTTACATCCATCCATCCCCGCTCCTTCCGCCACTGCAGCTTCGAGGTCAAAAAAGGCGAGATCCTGGGCGTGGCCGGTCTGGTGGGCGCACAGCGCACCGAGCTGATGGAAGGCATCTTCGGCCTGCGTGCCCATACCTCCGGTAAGGTGTGGATCAAGGGCGAAGAGGTGAACATCAAGCAGCCCCGCGACGCCATCCAGAAGAGCGTGGCTCTGCTGACCGAGGACCGCCGTGCCACCGGCATCATGGGTGTGCTGAGTGTTGCGGATAACATCTCCATTGCATCGCTGGATGCCCTGCGCAAGGGCCCCATCATGCTGGACAACAAGAAGATCCTGGATCTGGTGGCTACCAACAAGGAAAAGATGGCCATCAAGGTGCCCAGCCCCAAGACCCAGATCAAGAGCCTTTCCGGCGGCAACCAGCAGAAGGTGCTGATCGCCCGCTGGCTTGCCAACAACCCCGATGTGCTCATTCTGGACGAGCCTACCCGCGGCATCGACGTCGGTGCAAAGTATGAAATTTACTGCATCATCGCCGATCTGGCCAAGCAGGGCAAGAGCATTATCATGATCTCCTCTGAAATGAGCGAGATCATCGGTATGTCCAACCGTGTCATGGTCATGTGCGATGGCCGTATCACCGGCTTTATCGACGGTAAGGATGCCACGCAGGAGAACATCATGGCGCTGGCTACCCAGTTCGAGACCGCACCTGACGCAGCTGCGGCAAATCAGTAATTAAGGAGGCTGTCTATCGTGGAAGCTACCAAAAAATTGAATGGCAAGGCTGTGGGCAAGTGGCTCAGCAACAACGCCATTATCATGATGATGCTGGCCATCACTCTGATCGTTGGCATCATGCACCCCAACTTCTTCTCCGGCACCAACATGATCAACCTGTTCAAGAACGTGTCCATCCGCTACATCATCGCTCTGGGCATTTCCGGCTGTTTGATCACCACCGGTAACGACCTGTCCGCTGGCCGTCTGGCTGGTTTTGCCGCATGTCTGGCCTGCATTTTTGCGCAGACCGAAGGCGCTTCCGGCAAGTTCTACCCCAATATGCCCACCCTGTCCACCCCCGTGGTGTTCATTCTGGTCATTGCCATCTGCGCCATCGTGGGTCTGTGCAATGGTCTGGTGGTCAGCTACCTGAAGGTGCAGCCCTTCATTGCTACCTTGGGTATGCAGCAGGTGGTCTACGGTATCTGTCTGGTGTACACCGGCGGTACCCCCATCGGCTCCCTGAACAAGAACTTCACCTCTCTGGCCTCCAACACCATCATCGGTGTGCCCGTGCTGATCTGGATCGCACTGGTGGTGGCTGCATGCTTCTGGTTCCTGTACAACAAGACCCGCCACGGCAAGTACATGTACGCCATCGGCGGCAACGAAGCTGCTGCTGAGGTGGCCGGTGTCAACGTGCATGCTACCAAGATCCGCATCTACATTCTGGCTTCCTGCATGTTCGGTCTGGCAGGCTGCCTGCTGGCTGCAAAGTCCGGCGGCGCATCCGTCAACACTGCAATGGGCTATGAGCTGGACGCCATCGCAGCCTGCACCATCGGCGGTGTTTCCACCACCGGCGGCGTCGGCACTGTGCCCGGCGTTCTGGTCGGCGTTCTGGTCTTTGAGCTGATGAAGGTGGCTCTGCAGTTCATGAACGTGAACTCCTCCTACACCTACATCGTTCAGGGCCTGGTCATCATTGTGGCTGTGGCCATCGATATCCGCAAGTATCTGGCAAAGAAGTAAGAGCTTTTTCTGTGGGCTGTCTGCCGTTGGGCAGGCGGCCCGCTTTTTTTATCTGCATTTGTGTGGTATTATAATAAAAACACCATCAGGAGGTACGTTATGGCACAGGAAAAACAGATGCCCGAAGAGCGCGAGGCTGAGCTTGCCCGGCGGGAAGCTGCCCTTGCGGCCCGGGAAGAACAGCTTGCACAGGAGCAGGCAGAGTTGGCCGCGCAGAAGGCGAATTTTGAGGAGGGCAAAAAGAGCCTGCTGAACAACGGCGACAAAAACTTTGTGAATGCGAAAGAAAAGATGTACGATCATTTTCCGCTGACCGTGCACCAGATGGATATTATCATCGGGGTACTGTTTGCACTGATCGCACTGTTCCTTGTGCTGGGGGTGACCCATACCAGCTTCTTCGGGCTGTTCGGAGGGTAAGTGCATTCCTTTTCTGCAGCAGGTGATTGCATTTCATCCGCAATATGCGTATAATTTAGGAAAAAAGTTCTGCCGCACTGCGGCGGCAGGAAGAGGAGTGGTGATCTTGAAAAAGAAATGGCTCGCGGCGGTGCTGGCCGGAGCTTTGCTGGCAGCAGCACTGCTGAGCGGATGCTCGTCGGTGGAGACCGTTAAACGGCTACGCTTCGGCGTGGCTGGCGAGGGCGGCATCTACCGGGAGTTCGGTGAGCGGTTCGCAGCATTGGAAAATGAGACGGACAACGGGCAGGTGGAGCTGAAGGCTACCGCCGGTTCCGCAGCGAACCTGCGTCTGCTGGCCGGCGAATACCTGCAGCTGGCCATTGCACAGGCAGACCTTGTGCAGGATGCCTATGACCAGACCGGCATCTTTGCCGACGAGGAGGAAAGCCGGGGCTTTGGTGCCGTGGCGGCGCTGTACACCGAGACCTGTCAGGTGGTGGTGCGGGCGGATTCCGACATCCAGTCCATTGAGGACCTGCATGGCAGGACGGTGAGCATTGGCGCGGAGGAATCCGGTTCGGAGCAGAACGCGCGGCAGATCTTATCTGCCTATGGTCTGAACGACAAGATGGTGAGCATGGTAAACCTGAACTATGAGGATGCCGCTGCCCAGCTGAAGGCGGGCAGGGTGGATGCCATCTTTATGACAGTGGGCGCGCCCAGCCCGGTGCTGACCGCTCTGGCAGGCGAGTGCGGCATCCGGCTGCTGAACGTGGACGGTGCGGCAGCACAGCGCCTGCAGAGCGCTTACAGCGCCTACAGCGGCGTTACGCTGCCGGCAGGCACCTATCCCGGACAGACGGAGGAGGTGCAGACGGTGGGCGTGAAAGCCGTTCTGCTGGCCAGCAACGCGCTGCCTGCAAAGCAGGTGCAGCAGCTGACACAGCTTCTGTTCTCCAGCCGGGAAGGGCTGGAAGAGCAGCTGGGCATCCCGCTGGACCCGGAGGAAAACGCAGTAGAGGGCGTTGGCATCCCGTTTCATGCGGGTGCGGCCGCATATTATAAGGCGGCAGGAATTACGGTCGATGAAGCGGCTGGGAACTGAGGGAAAGTAGAGCAATGAAGATCGAATTGGATATGTATCAGACACTGGCCGTTGCTGTGCTGGTGCTGATGCTGGGCAAATTTTTGCGGGCAAGGGTGCAGGTGCTGGAACGTTTCTGCATTCCGGCTCCGGTCATTGGCGGCGTGCTGTTCGCCATTTTTACCTGTGTGTGCTATGTGACCGGCGTTGCCGAGTTTGCATTTGATGATATTCTAAAGGAAGTCTGCATGGTGATGTTTTTCACCTCAGTGGGCTTTCAGGCGAACCTCAAGGTGCTGAAAAGCGGCGGAAGAGCGATGATCGTGTTTCTGGGCGTGGTCATCGTGCTGATCGTCAGCCAGAACTTTGTAGCCGTGGGGCTGGCAAAGCTGCTGGGCGTGGATGCGCTGGTGGGCCTTTGCACCGGCTCCATCCCCATGGTGGGCGGTCACGGCACCGCCGGTGCCTTTGGCCCGGTGCTGGAGGACTTTGGCATTCAGGGGGCCACCACCCTGTGTACGGCAGCGGCCACCTATGGCCTGATTGCAGGCAGCATGATGGGCGGCCCCATCGGCAAGATGCTCATTGAGCGGCACAACCTGCTGGCCACGGTGGTGCCGGAGGATGACAGCCTGCTGGTGGAAGAAGAAATGAAGCACGAGCGCCACACCACCATGTACCCGGCGGCAAGCTTCCAGCTAATCGTCGCCATGGGCATCGGCACGGTGCTGTCCAGACTCCTGAGCCTGACGGGCATGACCTTCCCCATCTATATCGGTGCCATGATCGCGGCGGCCATCATCCGCAATGTGGGTGAGTATGGCGGCGGCTACACCGTGTATATGGGCGAGATCAATGACATTGGCGGCATCTGCCTTTCGTTGTTCCTAGGCATGGCTATGATCACCCTGAAGCTGTGGCAGCTGGCAGAGCTGGCCCTGCCGCTGATCGTGCTGCTGGCCGGGCAGACCCTGTTCATGATCCTGTATGTGGTGCTGGTGGTGTTCAACATCATGGGCCGCGATTACGACGCGGCGGTGATCGTATCCGGCACCTGCGGCTTTGGCATGGGCGCAACGCCCAACGCTATGGCCAACATGCAGGCCATCTGCGATAAATATTCGCCCTCGGTCAAGGCGTATCTGCTGATCCCGCTGGTGGGCAGTCTGTTTGCGGACTTTCTGAACAGTCTGGTCATTACGGTGTTCATCAATTTTATCTGAAGCTGATCTTTACAGTTCGGGCGGGCTTCCGCACCGGGAAAGGAGACGTGCAATGTCGCTTTATCACCATCTGAAAACGTGGCTCGGAAAAAAGCGGGAGCATTCCCATGAGGAAGAAACCGTGGCCGTGCCGGAAATCCATACCGGCAAGGTGGCACATCATACGGATGCGGACGGCACTCCGGCGGCAGATAAGCCGATCCACTATGATAACGTGGCTATCCCGGAAGTGCATATCCACCCGCGGCGCAAATAACCCCTATTGCTAAAAAAGAATAGTTCCACGTCGGACAGCCCGGAGCGAATGCACAGGCTGTTCCGGATCACAGGAAGCAGAAAAGCTCCCGTCCATCATCAGGACGGGAGCTTTTTTGCTTGCGGTAAGATCAGCGGCTTAGAGGAACACGTACTTGAGGATGAACAGCACGGTCAGCACATACATCAGGGGGCTGATCTTCTTTTCCTTGGCCTTGCCGGAGACGACATTGATGATGGTCCAGGAAATGACGCCGATGGCGATGCCCTCAGAGATGCTGTAGGCAGTGGGCATGGCCAGAATGGTCAGGAAGGCGGGGATGCCCTCGCTGGGGTCATTGAAGTCGATCTTGACGGCGGAACCCATCATGTAGAAGCCCACGATGATCAGGGCCGGAGCCGTTGCAAAGGACGGGATGGTGAGGAACAGAGGGCTGAAGATGGTGGCCAGCAGGAACAGGATGCCGGTGGTCATAGCGGTCAGACCGGTGCGGCCGCCCTCGGTGACGCCGGAAGCACTCTCGACGAAGGTGGTGGTGGTGGAAGTGCCCAGCACAGCGCCTGCGCAGGTGGCGATGGAGTCGGCCATCAGTGCGCCCTTGATGTGGGGCAGCTTGCCGTCCTCGTCCAGCATGTCGGCCTTGGAGGCAACACCGATCAGGGTGCCCAGAGTATCGAACAGGTCAACGAACAGGAAGGAGAACATGACGGCGAAGAAGTTCAGGATGCCAACGCCGGAGAAATCGGTCTTGAATACCTGGCCGAAGGTCTTGCCCAGCGCGGAGAAGTCGAAGCTGACGAAGGCGGTGGGAATGACGGAGTACATGCCTGCGTCGGGGTTGGGAACATAGATGCCGGCGATCTCGCAGAGGATGCCCAGCACCCAGGTGATAAGAATGCCGTACAGGATGCCGCCCTTGACCTTTTTAACCAGCAGAACGGCGGTGATCACGATACCCAACAGGGCCAGAATGGCACCCACGCCTACGCTGGAGAAGGTGTCGCCCTTGAAGTGCTGGTAGGTGACGAGGGTGGAATCGCTGTTGACGATCAGTTTTGCGTTCTGCAGGCCAACGAAAGCAACGAACAGGCCGATGCCCACGCTGACGGCGCTCTTCAGGGTCATGGGGATGGCATTGAAGATGCCCTCACGGACATTGGTGAGGGACAGCACGATGAAGATGATGCCCTCTACAAAGACGGCCATCAGGGCCAACTGCCAGCTGTAGCCCATGGTGAGAACGACCGTGTAGGAGAAGTAGGCGTTCAGGCCCATGCCGGGTGCCAGTGCAAACGGATAGTTGGCAAGCAGAGCCATAAGCGCAGTGCCAACAAAGGATGCCAGCGCGGTGGCGATCAGAACGGCTTCCGAATCCATGCCGGAAGCAGAAAGGATGTTGGGATTGACCGCAAGGATGTAAGCCATGGTCATGAAGGTGGTGATACCTGCCATGATCTCGGTCTTGACATCGGTGTGGTTCTCCTTCAGATGAAAGATGTTTTCTAACATGAGGAACCTCCTGATTCAGATAAAACATCCCGTCCGTGCGTGGGACGGGAAAGAACAGAACCTATTGTAACATTTTACAAAAGCATTTGTCCACAGAATAAACACACTTTTTTCATTTTCTGTCCAAAAATCGCAAATGAGTATGACTTTGAAGGTTTTCTGCGGGTCTGCCACAAATTTTGATGGAGAAAAAACACTGCTTTTGAAAAGATACGAAACAGCGATGAATTACAAGGGACAAAAGTATACGAATCGGATTCTTTGATTTAAAATATACACTATGGCCCTGTAAAAGTGCACACTGTTGTGAAAGCAGCACCAGTGGTATCCTTTTGCCATAGCCCAGCACACCAGGGCGGAAAGGAGCTGATACCCAACACCATGGGGCAGACAAAACAGGCCAGAGGGCTGGCCAGCCTGAGCCGAGCCACGGACACCCTGAGCACCCTGCTGGCACAGCAGGTGCGGGAACTGAATGCCCGGCAGAAGGCGGCAAAAAAGGAAGGCGCATCGGGAGCAGGCACCATGAAAGACCTCAAGGAGGCCACGGCGGTGCTCAAGGATCTGGCCGGTGTAGCCAAGACCCTGAACGATCAGGGGGCACAGGCAGAAGGAGCGGAGTGCGGCGTGGTGCTGCTGCCGACGGTGGAGGAAGAACCATGAGCATTGTACAAGCAAGAGTGCCGGTGGTCTGGAGGCCCCAGCCGCGGCAGGCCGAATTTATGAGCCGCCCGGAACCGGAAGCGCTGTACGGCGGTGCAGCAGGCGGCGGCAAGAGCGACGCGCTGGTGATCGAAGCGCTGCGGCAGGTGCACATTCCGCACTACCGGGCGCTGATCCTGCGCAAGACCTACCCGCAGCTTTCTGATCTGGTGGACAAGAGCCAGGTGTACTACCACAGGGCGTTCCCGCAGGCACAGTACAACGCCACGGCCCATGTGTGGAACTTCCCCAGCGGGGCAAAAATTTACTTTGGCTCCATGCAGTACACCAAGGATCGTACCAATTATCAGGGCAAGGCCTTCGATTTTATCGGCTTTGACGAGCTGACCCACTTTGAATGGGAAGAGTACAGCTACATGATGAGCCGCAACCGTCCCACCGGCCCGGGCACGCGGGTGTACATGCGGGCCACCACCAATCCCGGCGGCATCGGCCACGGGTGGGTGAAGGCACGGTTCATCACGCCCGCACCGCCCGGCACGCCTATCACCGAAGAATACACGGTAAAGCTGCCGGACGGCACCGAACAGAAGCTGCAGCGGGCGCGGGTGTTCATCCCTTCCAGCATTTTTGATAACCCCGCTCTGCTGGCAAACGACCCCGGCTACCTTGCAAGCCTTGCCAGTATGCCGGAAGCAGAAAAGCAGGCGCTGCTCTACGGCAGCTGGGACAGCTTTTCCGGGCAGGTGTTCACCGAGTGGCGCAACGACCCGGCCCGCTACGAAGACCAGCGCTGGACCCATGTGATCGCACCGTTCACCATCCCGAAGCACTGGCAGCTCTACCGCGGGTTCGACTTTGGCTTTTCCAAGCCGTTCTCGGTGGGGTGGTACGCAGCGGACGAGGAGGGGCGGCTGTACCGCATCAAGGAGCTGTACGGCTGCACCGGCAGGCCGAACGAGGGCCTGCGCATCGACCCGGTGGAACAGGCCCGGCGCATCCGGGAGGCAGAGCAGAACGACCCGCTTTTGCGCGGCAGGGTGATCCACGGCATTGCCGATCCGGCCATCTTTGATGAGAGCCGCGGCGAGAGCATTGCCGCTATGATGGAGCGCAGCCCGAACTTCCTGCGCTGGTCCCCCGGCGACAACACCCGGCTTGCGGGCAAGATGCAGTTCCACTACCGGCTGAATTTTGATGCGGACGGCAGGCCGATGTTTCAGGTGTTCAATACCTGCAAGCACTTTATCCGCACGATCCCGAACCTTGTGTACGACGAAAGCAACGTGGAGGACATCGACACCCGGCAGGAGGATCACATTTACGACGAGTGCCGCTATGTGCTGATGGAGAACCCTATCAGCCCGCCGGTGCGCTGTGCTGCGCCGCCCATGCCCGACGACCCGCTGAACCTGCACAAGCGGGCAAGATTTTACAGAATTTAAAGGAGAAACGCAATGGACGATTACGAGAACGAAGCTTTGCCCGTGGGTGAAGCACAGGTGGCCGAGGCCATACAGACCTTGCAGCGGTACAAGGCGGGCAAGGCCGCGCTGGACAAGCGTATTGTGGATAACGAGCTGTGGTTCCGCATGGGCCACTGGAAGAACTACCAGAACCCCATGATGCCCGGCAAGGCCCAGCCTTCCAGCGGGTGGCTGTTCAACAGCATTGCCAACAAGCACGCCGATGCCATGGACAACTACCCGGAACCGAACGTGCTGCCCCGAGAGGCAGATGACGAGGACACCGCACGGGCACTTTCCAGCGTTTTGCCGGTGGTGCTGGAACAGGCCGACTACGAGCAGGTGTACAGCGACTGCTGGTGGCGCAAGCTCAAACAGGGCACCGGCGTGACCGGTATCTTCTGGGACCCTGCAATGCGCGGCGGCATTGGCGACATTGCGGTGCGCAGCGTGAACCTGCTGATGCTCTACTGGGAGCCGGGCGTGGCGGATATTCAGGCATCGCCGGACTTTTTCAGCCTGAGCCTTGAGGACACGGCCCGGCTGTGCGCGCAGTACCCGCAGCTGGCAGGACACACCGCCAGCGTGCTGGACGTGCCCCGGTACATCCACGATGAAGGGCAGGACACCAGCTCCAAGAGCGTGGTGGTGGACTGGTACTACAAGCGCCCAGATGAAACGGGGCGCATGGTGCTGCACTACTGCAAGTTCTGCAACGGCGTGGTGCTGTACGCCAGCCAGAACGACCCGGCGCTGGCAGAAAGCGGCCTGTACGACCACGGGCAGTACCCCTTTGTATTTGACCCGCTGTTCGTGGAGGAGGACAGCCCGGCGGGCTTTGGCTACATCGATGTGATGAAGGACTGCCAGACGGCCATTGACAAGATGAACCATGCCATGGACGAGAACGTGCTGCTGAGTGCAAAGCAGCGGTATGTGCTCAGCGACACGGCAGGGGTCAACGAGGAAGAGCTGGCCGATTTCAGCCGGGACATCGTGCATGTGGTGGGACGGCTCAACGACGACAGTTTCCGTCCGCTGCAGACGGCGGGCCTGCAGGGCAACAGCCTGAGTTACCGCCAGAGCCGCATTGAAGAGCTGAAGGAGATCAGCGGCAACCGGGACATGACGCAGGGCGGCACTGCCGGAGGTGTGACCGCAGCCAGCGCCATTGCGGCCTTGCAGGAGGCCGGCAGCAAACTCAGCCGCGATATGCTCAAGAGCGCCTACCGTGCTTTTGCAAAGCAGTGCTATCTCATCATCGAGCTGATGCGCCAGTTCTACGACGAGCAGCGGGTATTCCGCATCGTGGGCGAAAGCGGCGAGAGCCGGTTCGTGCCCTTCTCGGCGCAGGCGCTGCGGGCGGTGCCCGGCGGCAGCGTGGGTGGCGTGGAACTGGGCAGCCGGGAGCCGATTTTTGACATCGTGGTGAGCGCCGCCAAGAAGAGCACCTTCAGCCGCCTTTCCCAGAACGAGACGGCCAAGGAGTGCTATCAGCTGGGATTTTTCAAGCCGGAAAATGCCGATGCCGCCCTTGCGGCACTGGAAATGATGGACTTTGAAGGCATTGAGAAGGTGCGCCAGCGGGTGCGGCAGAACGGCACCCTTGCCCAGCAGCTGGCTAGGATGCAGCAGCAGATGGCACAGATGGCGGCGGTGATCGCCCAGCAGGGCACCGGGCCTGACGAACCGGCCCGCAGTGCAGGCGGTGCGTCTGCGCAGAAGGACGGGCAGGCGGTAAAGCTGGCGGGCCTTGGCAATGCCCTGCCGGTGGCCGCCGCTGCACGTGCCATGGACATCCATTAAAAAGGAGGTGAATTTTATGATGAAAGTTTGTTACAGCGAGATGGATACCCCCGCCGGGCTGAGCTGCCGGCTGGAAGCTGACGGTCATGCAGGCTATGCGCCTGCCGGGCAGGACATCGTTTGTGCAGGAGCCAGCACCGTGATGCAGGGCCTTGTGTACCTGCTGGCCGGGGAAGAGAACGCCCACAGCGAAGCCTTTGATGAGCCGGACGGCCCGCGTCTGGCAGTGAGCGTGGATGCGCCCTGCGAAGAATGGGTGCGCGGTGCCTTTGAGCTGGCCAAAGCCTGCTTTGTGCTGCTGGCCGAACGCTACCCGGAGAATGTCCGCTTTGCGGATGTGAGCCGCAGAGGAAAGGAGAGCATGATGGATCTGCAGCTGTTTGCAGCGGAGGCGACCGCCGCCTGCGGCGGAAACAGGGAGCCGAGGCTGGGGCAGCGGCCAGCAGAACACGAGTGCCGCTCAAGGCACGAAGTGGACGCTGGGAGCCGCAACCCGTGGGGAACCTTTATGCTACAGCTCTTTGCAGAGGGAGAAGCCGCTCCCCCGGCCCTGAGCGAAGCGCAGACCCGGCAGGCGGTGGCCTCCGGCACCATGAAGCCGGACGAAGCAAAAGTACCCGCTGCGCCGCAGGCTTCGGCAGAGAAAACCGTAGAGCTGCAGCCGGAAAAGCCCCGGCAGGAACTGCCTGTGCAGCGCCCGGAACTGCCGCCGCTGTCCAGCTTTGCCCGCAGCACACAGGCTGCTGTGCACAGCCTGCATGCCCGCTGGGCGGCAGAGGAAGCGGCCATGCGCCGCAGCCAGCCGGATTTTAATCTGCAGAACGAGCTGCGCAGCCCGGAGATGCGCCGCCTGATGCAGCTGCCCGGCATGAGGGTGCGGGATGCGTACCGTCTGGCCCACTACGACGAAAACCTGCGCACTGCAGCGCAGGCTGTGGAGCAGGGCGTGGTGGAACGCATTCAGCAGCGGGCCGCACGGCCCACCGAAAACGGTATCCGGCCCGGCGGCGCGGCTACCGTCCGCCCGGATGTAGCCAGCATGACCCGCGCCCAGCGAGAAGCACTGGAACGCCGTGTGCTCCACGGAGCACAGATCGAATTGTGACTATTTTACAAGAGAAAGGAATATGAGCATGAACAAGAATTTCAACATCCAGCTGTTTGCGGAAAACCTGAACACCACCGCTACCATGTCGAAAGAGATGAAGACCTTCTACGAGAAGCGTCTCATCGATCAGGCAGAGCCGCGTCTGGTGCACGACCAGTTTGCGGACTACTATCCTGTGCCCCAGAACGGCGGCAAGACCATTGAGTTCCGCAAGTACGACAGCCTGCCCAAGGCATCCACTCCGCTGACCGAGGGCGTGACCCCGAACGGTCAGGCACTGAATGTGACCACCATCACCAGCGATCTGCACCAGTACGGCGGCTGGACTCCGCTGACCGACGTGCTGCAGATGACCGCCATTGACAACAATGTGGTGCAGGCCACCCGTGTGCTGGCAAGTCAGGCAGGCCGCACCATGGACAGCATTACCCGCGATGTGCTGGCGGGCGGCACCAATGTGATCTATGCGCCCAAGCTGGCCGCAGGCGGCACCGAGACTGCCGTTGCCAGCCGCAAGGCACTGGACAAGACCTGCACCCTGACCCCGAAGCTGTTCTTTCAGGCAGCAGCACAGCTGGGCGCGATGAACGCCGACCCCATCGGCGACAGCTACATTGCCATCATCCACCCCTACGCTGCCTACGACCTGAAGACCAGCAAGGAGTTCATTGAGGTGCACAAGTACGCCGACCCGGACACCATGTTCCGCGGCGAGATCGGCAAGCTGGGCAACATCCGCTTCATCGAGACCAGCGAGGCCAAGATCTGGAAGGATTCCACCTGCCCGGACGGTCTGGCTGTGTTCGGCACGCTGGTGCTGGGTGCCCACGCCTATGGCGTGACCGAGCTGGAAGGCGGCGGTCTGGAGCACATCGTCAAGCAGCTGGGCTACGGCGACGACCCGCTGAACCAGCGCGCTTCCGTGGGCTGGAAGGGTATGCGTGCGGCAGAGCGTCTGGTGGAGCAGTACATGGTGCGCATTGAAAGTGCGTCCAGCTATTCCGCCACCGCTGCTGCAAACTGAGGAGGCGTGAGCCATGGCTGAAAAGAAAAATGTGCGCATCCGGCTGTTCAAGGATAACAGCCGCTACAAGGGCGATCTGTTCGTCAGCGTGAACGGTGTGAACTATAAGATCCGCCGCGGCGTGGAGGTGGAAGTGCCGCCCGAAGTGGCCGAGGTGCTGGAGCACAGCCAGATGCAGGATGAGCTGACCGCCGCCCGCATTGCGGCGGCAGAGAACGCCGCCCAGTAAACCCGAAACAGACAAAAAGCCCGGCTGGGGAGCCTGCCCGGCCGGGCCTTTATAAAAAGGAGAGTGAGTATATGACCGTAGGACAGGCGCTGGAACGCGCCGAAGAGCTGCGCCCGGGCAGCCGCATTGCGCTGGCCACCCGGCAGGCGTGGCTGAAGGAAGCAGACGCGATGCTGCGGGAACGCTTTTTTAAAAACAGCATCACAGATGCATACGACGATGTGGGCGCAGACCTTGCATGGGACGACAGCCTGCAGGACGACGATGTGCTGCTGGCACCGGCACCTTTTGATGCGCTGTATCCGCATTATCTGTGTGCCATGACCGATGCGGCCCTTGGTGAGACCGACCGCTACGTCGGGGAGCAGGCCCAGTACAACAGTCTGCTGGCAGATCTGGCGGCGTGGCTGCGGCGCAGCTACCCGACCCTGACGGGTGCCCAGTGGCGCTGGTAAGGAGGTGAGAGCATGGTTCTGGCAAACAGAGCGAAGCTGCAGAACAGCCGCAGTCTTGTGCGGGTATTCGGCGGGCTGAACGAGACCTATGCCTGCTCGGAAGCAGAGTACAGCGCGGGCGTGAATTTTTCTGCCCGGGATTTCCCGGCGCTGAGCACCCGCAAGCCGCGCCGCAAGCTGAGGGAGTTGACCGGGCTGAACGGCATGTATCACCTGAACGGGCTGCTGACCGTCTGCGGGAAGGATCTGATCTACACGCCGGATGCCGACGGCGCGAACCCGGTGACCTGCACCGAGGCAGTGACCGACGGCAAAAAGGCACTGGTGGGCATTGGTACAAAAATCCTGATCTTCCCGGACAAGGTAGCCTTTGATACAGCGGACGGAAGTGTTTCGGCACTGGGAGCTGTATGGCAGGCAGAGGGACAGAGCGTGCAGTTTGCACCCTGCGATGCCGCAGGCAAGGCCTACGAGGTGAGCGGTTACGGCAAGGAGGAACCGGAGAAGCCTGCAGACGGACAGCTCTTTTTGAAGGTGGAGGACGAGGAGCACCCATGGGCCAGCACCAGCACACTGGAAGAGTACAGCGCATCCTCCGGCAGCTGGACGGCAGTGCCGCTGGAATACTGCCGCATCACAGCGGCGGGCGCGCAGAGGCTATTTGCCCAGTGGGACACCGTGACCGTGCAGGGCACGGCAGCACAGCAGGCTGGCATGTGGACAAAGCTGGACGGGGATCTGGTAGTTTACGATGTGCTGGAAAACGGGCTGCGCGTGCGGGTAAGCCCGGAGGGAGATCATGTTTACGGCACGCTGGTGCAGAGCGCCGAGAGCGCCCAGTGGACCAGCTTGGACGGCAAGGAGACACGCAGCTTTGCGGTGAGCACGCCGGTGCGGATGGAACGCCGCGTGCCGGATCTGGACTACGTTACCGAGTGCGACAACCGGGTATGGGGCTGCAGCAGCAAGGAAAACGTGATCTATGCCTGCCGCTTAGGCGACCCCACCAACTGGTTTTCCTACCGGGGCATTGCGGCAGACAGCTACGCAGTGACGGTGGGCAGTGATGGTGCGTTTACCGGCGCGGCCACATGCATGGGCTATGCGCTGTTCTTTAAGGAGAACACACTGCACAAGCTCTATGGCTCCAAGCCTTCGGATTTTCAGCTCACTTCGCTGCGCTGCCGGGGCGTTGCCAAAAACGCGGCGCGCAGCCTGTGTGTACTGAACGAGACGCTCTATTATCTTTCGCCGGACGGTGTGATGGCATGGGACGGCAGCATTCCAACAAAAGTGTCCGGCGCGTTGGATTCGGGCCGACTGGCCAATGTGCAGAGCGCGGTGGGCAGTGCGCTGGATGGCCGCTATTACCTGCATGTGGCCCGCACGGCGGCAGGCGAAAATACGGCAAGGCTGCTGGTGTACGATACCGAGCGCGCGCTCTGGAGCGAAGAAAACGTGTGCTCCTACGAGATGACCAGCACCGGCGGACAGCTTTATCTGTGGGACGGGCAGGCACTGTGGGCCGCAGATCCCAGCCGCGAAGCGGACTGGCAGGCCACCGACGGTGTGGAGGAAAAGCTGAACTTTGAGCTGACCACTGGTGACATTGGGCTGGACGGGGCCGAGGACCGGTATCTTTCCCGACTGACGCTGCGGCTGGATGCCGAGTGCAGCAGTACGGTGGAGGTGGCCGCCAGCTATGACGGCGGCCCATGGGAGACGGTGGCAAGCCTGACGGCACAGGACAAGCGGCGCAGCTTTGATCTGCCGTTCGTGCCCCGGAGGCACGGCACCCTGCGGCTGCGCCTGAAGGGCAGGGGACAGATCACCCTGCGCAGCATTGCAAAAACAATGGCCGCTGCCAAGGGCGGCATTGCAGGCGGGGAGGTGTGACGAATGGCAAGCGTGATGGGCATTAACAAGATCGGCCTGCCCAAGCTCAGCGAGAACATGGACCCGGAGGATGCCCGTGCCCTGCGCAGCTACCTGTACCAGATGCAGGAACAGCTGCAGTATGTGCTGAGCAATCTGGACGTTGAGAACATGTCCGACGAGATGCGCACGAAACTGCAGAATTTATAAGGAAAGGATCATATATGGCAAACAGAAAGAAAAAGGACGAAGCGCTTGCCGTTGTGCAGGCGCAGACGGAGGGCAGCGGCCAGCCTGCCGTGCAGAGCGGCTATTCGGCGGCAGGACTGGAAAGCCGCTCGGAGGTGGAAAACGCGCTGGCAAATTCCAGCTACAAGCCTAGCCAGACCGTGATGGATGCCGCAGATGCGCTGAAGGAGTGGCAGGCAAACCGCCCGGGCGATTATCAGAGCAGCTATCAGGAGCGGATCGACCAGCTTTTGAACCAGCTGCTGCAGCGTGAGAGCTTCCAGTACAGCTACACCAAGGATCCGCTCTACCGCCAGTACGAGCAGAACTATTTGCAGAACGCCCACAACGCCAGCGCAGATGCTGCGGCGCAGGCTGCAGCCCTGACCGGCGGTTATGGCTCCAGCTATGCCACGAGCGCCGCCCAGCAGGCGTATCAGCAGCAGATCGGTGCGCTGAGCAGCGCCATCCCCACGCTATACAGTCTGGCACTGGATACGTATACCAGCGGCGGCAACGAGCTGGTGAGCCAGCTGGATCAGCTGAACAACAGCGAACAGGATGCCCAGCAGCAGTACAACAACAAGCTCTCGGACTACTACACCCAGCTGCAGCAGAAGGGCGAAGCATACAACAACGCCTATGCGCAGGACTACGGCAAGTATCAGGATTATCTGAGCCAGCTGGGCACCCTGCACGATTATTACTCCGCGCAGGAACAGCAGCAGGCAGCACGCCGCCAGCAGGTGTTCAGCAATGTGATGACCGTGCTGGGTGTGCTGGGCGATGCGGTGCAGATCGTTCTCAGCGGCACCACGGGCGTTGGCTCCATGCTGAGCGGCCTGCTGAATACCGGCTACAACATCTACTCCGGCAACCGTCAGTATGAGGCAGACCGTGCGGACACTCAGTGGAACCAGCAGCTGCAGGAGCGTCAGTATCAGGACAGCCTGAACCAGCAGCGCTACGAGAACGAGGCGAGCGAGCGGGAGTATCAGGACAAACTCAACCAGCAGAAATTCAACAACGATGTCACAAGCCAGAAGCTGAACATCGCACTGGGCGAGTGGAACCTGAAAAAGTCCAATGCAGCGCAGAAAGCAAGCCGCGCTGGCAGCACGGCGGCAGGCAGTAAGACTGGCGGCACTGGCACGGGCAGTACGTCCTCCGGTACAGCCAACCGCAGCACGGGCACTGCCACCCGTCTGGGCAGTGATACCTCCCGGAATGTGACGGTGCCCTACATGGCCATGCTGATGCGCAGCCAGGGCAAGAGCGATACCAGCATCAGCACCGCACTGCGACAGGATGGCTATTCCAGCGCAGAGATCGCACAGATCCTGCAGCAGATGAGGCGCTGACCGTTCGGGTGGATACCAAACAATAAAAAGCATGTGCAGAGCACACAGGAGCCGTTCCGGCCAGAGGTGTTCTGCACATGCTTTTTTAGCAGAAAATAATGGCGTGCTGTTCGAGTCCCACTGGGATACCCCACCAAATAAAAAAATCCGCCGATGCAAAGCATCAGCACAGCATTTGCCTTGGTAGACATTCCTACTGATTGGAATCCGCAGGCTAACCAACAGCCCACTGGGCTGTTGGTTGCTCTGCCGCTGATGCGTCAGAGCCGCCTTGTTCGAGCCCCACTGGGCACCCCGCCAAATAAAAAAATCCGCCGATGCAAAGCATCAGCGGATTTTTGGTGGGGTGCCCAGTGGGACTCGAACCCACGGTCTCCAGATCCACAATCTGGCGCGTTAACCGACTACGCTATGGGCACCACATAGATGCGCCCGAAGGGACTCGAACCCCCGGCCCACTGCTTAGAAGGCAGTTGCTCTATCCACCTGAGCTACGGGCGCACGTTGTAATCCCATGGGTTCCATTATGGCGGCAGCTGTGTGTCGGCACACGCTGCGAGAAGTATAATACCATACAGGCCCCATTCTGTCAAGCAAAAAATGCAAAAATCTTTTTTCTTTTTTCAAAGCCCGCAAAGCACTGCTTTACAGCAGCCACATGCCCGCAAAGCCCAAAGCAAAGCCAAGCGCGGCTCCGCCCACGACATCGCGGATATGGTGCACGCCGGTCAGCACACGGCCAACACAGATGAGCACCGTGATGCCCACCATCACCCAGCCCGCCTTCGGGTAGAAATACATCCATGCCATGGCCAGCACGGAAGCGCTCAGCGCGTGGCGGGATGGGAAGGAGTGTCCCCGGGTCTCCTTGTGCCGCAGCGGTTCAAAGCCGGGCTGTTCATAGGGACGCGGCAGGTTCAGCCTGTCCCGCAGGATGGTGCCGCCCCAGAAGGTAAGCCCCGGCACGAACACCGTCCGCGCAATGACGGCGGTGAGGTCCAGCGCGGCTTGACGCTGACTGCCCAGCAGCCGAAACAGCCGGACGTTCAGCAGGCAGAGAAGCACCGGATAACATACAAAAGGGATGAGCGGCAGCCAGCGGTCCAGTGCCACCACACAGCGCTTGGCTGTGGGGTGGGCATCCATCCAGCTGTGCAGGGCGTGATAATGTTCTGCGGTCAAAAAAGATCCCTCCGCATCGAGCACCTGAAAAATTAAAAGCAGGTGTCCAGATAATTTTCCACATCAAAGGGTTCCGGGGTGGAATCCTTGCGCAGGTACAGCGGGTGGTGGGGGTGGCCCTTTTTGCTGCGCCTGCCAAAGGTGACCCACGGGATCTCCCGCTCCCGCGTCAGGGCCACCATCTCCCGCATCAGGCCGGGCAGATAGTCCCGCTTTTCGATCAGCGTGCCCCACGCTGCCCACATGGTGGGTTCGGTCTGGGCCAGAACGGCTTTGAGCCAGCGCAGGTTTTCGTCACACAGGGCGCGGTCCGGCACACGGTCCATATCGTTAGGGTCGGTGGCGCGCTGGGGATACACGTTGAACATGATCCAGCTGTCAAAGCCGTTGGCGGCGGCAAGGCGCTCCACACTTTTCAAGGTGGGATCCAGCGCACCGGGCTGGGCGGTGCTGGGGTTGATGCCAATGCATACCAGCGGGTGGGTGCCAACGCGGCCCAGTACGTAACGGTAAGGCTGATATGTATGCGGCTCGTAATACCAGATGCCGCCGGGATATTCGTCGGCCTTGAGTACGGGGATCTGTTCGGTCTGCATGGAAAGAATGCTCCTATCATTGTTTGCTTTCTATTATCGTACCTGAAACTGCAGGATAAATCAACTCTTTTGTGCGGAAAATCCTCCCATAAAATCAAATTTCATGGTATACTAAAGAAGGACGCTGCGGCAGCTGGCTGCAGCGCATTGCAGCTGAGAAAAAGGAGCAACTATGCTGGAAGATTACAAGAACGCACTGAAGAGCGGCCAGCGTGCTTACCGTGCCTGTGTGGCGCGCGGCCAGTCGCCGTATCTTGCGGTGCTGGACGATATTCTGGTCAATGTGAACATCGTGGCGCAGGAGCCACTGGGCCTTGTGGAGATCCCGGCGGAAAGCATCGTCGGCACAAAGACCAGCGGCCGTCACACCGCCTTTGCACCGAACTTTATGCCCCTGCTGGAGCCGGACACCGAGTTTGCAGGCAAGTGGTCAAACCTCTGCGATGCACATCTGGAAGAGGGCATCCACACCCCCATCATCGCCTACGAGTTCCTGAACAAATTCTATGTGCAGGAAGGCAACAAGCGGGTATCGGTGCTCAAGTATTTTGATGCGGTCAGGATCGCGGGCACGGTCACGCGGCTCGTCCCGGAACGGAACGACAGTCTGGAAAACCGTATCTACTACGAATTTCTGGATTTTTATAAGCTCTCCAAGGTCAACGATGTGCATTTCTCCCGTCTGGGGGGTTACGCAAAATTGCAGACGCTGGTGTGCAAGGCCAGCGGTGAAAGCTGGACGGATGATGACCGGCTGAGCTTTTCCGCCTTCTATACCATGTTCCGCCAGCAGTTTCTGGCTCTGGGCGGCGGCGGACTGAATCTGACTGCCGGCGATGCCATGCTGGTGTATCTGTCGGTCTACCGTTACGCGGATGCCTGCGAGAGTACGCCCAGCCAGATGAAGCAGAATCTGGAAAAGCTGTGGGATGAGGTGAAGGTGCTCACCGAGCCGCAGGCCGTGGCCCTTTCGCTGGAGCCGAAGCAGGGCCCCGGCGAACCGCTGCTGGCAAAGCTGAACATCTTTACAAAGCCCAGCGAGCTGAAGGTGGTGTTCCTGCACGAGCACAATGCCGAGAGTAGCGCATGGGTGCGTGCCCACGACAAGGGCATCGAAGCGCTGCAGCAGGCGTTCCCGGACCGGGTATTCATCACCCGCAAAGAGAACATCGAGCCTGAGGTGGACGCGGAGCAGGTGCTGGAGGATGTGGCTCACGACAATGCCGACGTGGTGTTCACCTCAAGTGCCCGGATGCATACCGCCTGCCTGAAGGTGGCGGCCCAGCACCCCAAGACCCGCATCCTGAACTGCTCGCTCAACGCGCCGCACCCGCTGGTGCGCACCTACTACCCCCGCACGTATGAAGTGACCTATCTGCTGGGCATTCTGGCCGGTGTACTGACCAAGACCGACCGCGTAGGCTATGTGGCGGCAAACCCGGTGTACGGCATCCCGGCGGCAGTAAACGCCTATGCGCAGGGCCTGAAGACCGTGCGCCCGGACGCAAAGGTGGTGCTGCGCTGGGCCTGCCTGCCGGACCCGGCACACCCGCTGGATTTCTCCGACCGGCAGGATGTGGAGATCTTCTATGCCCGGGATAACCGCGAGCCGGAAGGCACCCACCGGGATTACGGCCTTGTGCGCCGCATGCCGGACGGCAGTTTGCAGCCGCTGGGCCTGCCCGTGTGGCGGTGGGATACGTTTTATATCGAGATTGTGCGTTCCATTTTTGACGGTGCATGGGACAGCGATGCAGCGGGAGCCAGAGCCGTGAATTACTGGTGGGGCATGCGCAGCGGCGCAGAGGAGATCGATTATAGCAAAGACCTGCCCGCAGGCACTTTACAGCTGCTGGACCTGATGGAAAAGATGCTGCACGAGGATGACCTGCGCATCTTCCCGGAAGACCTGTACGCGCAGGGGCATGTGCTGCACTCGCCGGAGGCCGTGGTCTACAGTCCCAAGGAATTGATGGAGATGGACTGGCTGGACGAATGCGTGGAAGGTGCGCTGCCGCACTACGATGAACTGGATGTAAAAACGCATGTGCTTATGGCGATCAACGGCCTCAATACCCTGAAAGGGTTTGTGAAATAAGCGGCCCTCAGGCCGAGAGAGAACGGAGCAAACCGATGTGAAAATTCTTGCAATTTCGGATGTGCCCTCTAAAGCACTGTGGGACTACGGTACCCGCGAACATCTGGAAGGCATCGACCTGATCCTTTCCTGCGGGGATCTGCCGCAGAAGTATCTGGAATATCTTACGAACTTTACGGCTGCGCCCATCTTGTATGTCCACGGCAACCACGACGGCAGTTACAGGGAAAATGAACCTGGCGGATGCATTTGTGTGGACGACAGCGTGTATGTGTGGAAGGGCCTGCGCATTATGGGACTGGGCGGCAGCATCCGCTACAATAACCGGGAGGACAGCTTCCAGTATACGGAAAGGGAAATGCGCCGCCGTGTGCGCAAACTCTGGCGCAAGGCCCATCATGTGGGCGGCATCGACCTGCTGCTCACCCACTCCCCGGCGGCTGGCCTGAACGACAGCACGGATCGTGCTCACAAGGGCTTTGCGTGCTTCAATGATCTGATGGATGAATACGAGCCGCAGTGGTTCGTGCACGGCCATGTGCACCTGAACTATGATGCAAAGCTGCCGCGCGTATGCACCCGCGGCAAGACCACCGTGATCAACGCTACCGAGCGCTATGTGTTCGAGATCCCGGACCCGGACCCCGTGATCCAGCATTATCCGTTCTGGAAAAGATGGTTTGATGTAAAATGAAAAGCTGCCTTGCATTTTTGGATGCAGGGCAGCTTTTTTACGGTTTAAAATGGAGCCTTGTGTGGGAACGGACAACCTGCCGCAAAACAGGTGCGGAGTGCTTTGCAGCAGGAGAAAAGAAGACAGGAAAAGTTACAGCTCCAGCTTGCCGGAGACTTTGTTGATCACGTAATAGGCAGCGTCTTCCTCGGGCTTGACGTATACCTTGCAGGACTGCACGCCAACCTTGTGGGTAGCGCGGTAATCGGCCTTGGCACGGTCAATGATATCGGTCACGTTGTACTGTTTGCCGCTGAACTCCACGTACAGCTCCGGTGCAAGCGGGGGACGGCCGCGGCGTGCAGGGGCCTTGGCAGATTTACGGGTCTTAGACTCCTTGGCCTCAGCGGCAGGAGCTTCCACAGCAGGAGCAGCCGCTGCGGTCTTTTTCTTTTCGGGCATAGATAAACCCCTCCTTGATCGTATTTGGATGCTGCACAGGGGGCTGCACAGCATTGGCTCCATGAAATATATTACTTATATAATAAGTTTTTAGAAATGGTTTGTAAAGTCTTTTTTGCAAAAAACTTTCGGAAAAAGGCAGGAAATCGGGTGTGAAACTCACTGGAATGCATTTTGATGCAACAGTATTACGGAACTGCCACAAAAACACGCAAAAAAGGCGGACCTTTCTGGTTTGCGCCGGGAACGCTCCCGCTACAAACCCGGCGGGTAAAAGCGGCGGCTTTCCGGCCCGGATTTACTCCCGGCAAAGCTCCCTGGCGCGTTGCACAACAGGGGCAAGAAGCTCCTCGTCCCAGTCCTCGGCAAGGGTGAACAGCAGCTGATAAACGGCGGCCTGCGCCTGACCCTGCGGGCGCTTTTGGGCCAGCGCAAACGCGGCAGAAAGCATTTGCAGCTTGAGGGTGCGGATCGTTTCCGGTGCGGCCCACAGGCGGGCAAGGTCGTAATCGTTCGTGTTGCCGCAGGGCATGGCACAGGTGGCGCAGCCCGGGGCAACGCGGTGCTTTTCAGTCTGGACGATGGCAAGCATCCGCTGCAGCCTTTCCTCCGGTGCATCCGGCTGCGCGGCAAGGCGCAGACCGGCGTTCAGCACCTCGTCGGTGTCGTCCGTTTTGGGCTCGTTGGTGGTGGCCCGGGCAAGCCCCACGAGGGCACCCAAAAGGGTGTCTCTTGCCTGCTGAGCAGGGGTGACAGGCGCTTTTAAAAGTTCAGGCATGGCACAGTTCCTTTCAATGGTTCTTTCTGCGGAAAGTATAGCCGATTCTGCTATGTTTTACAAGATGAACAAAACGGAAATTAAAAATAAAATATAGGCTGCTTGTGAGTTTGATGCCGTTTGTGGTTATGACCCTATTTCGTGAAAAAAGTTCTCAAAAAGCCCGCAGGCTTTTTGAGAACCCAATAAAAATAATAATTCCGCTAAAGATGCTCAGAGCGGAGCTTTTAAAATCGTGCTCTGCTCAGATCAGGCCCGGTACTTCTTTTGCCAGCAGCTCCGCCAGCTGTGCGTGGCCCTTGCGGGTCAGGTGCATGAAGTCCACCTTGTTGAACTCGCAGTCCTTTGCGTCCAGGAAGTGCACGCCCTGCCGCTCGCAGATGATGCGGAGCTGCTCTGCCACACCGGCAGATTTTTCCACACAGCCATCGCCCATCACAGCGTCGTGGAAGCCTGCGCCGATGGGAGGAGGTGCCACCACCAGAATGTTGGGCTGCTTGGTGCCCCAGCAGTCCACGCTCTTTGCTTTGAGGATGAGCCGCTCCATGCCTGCAGCAATGCAGGCGGCATTGGCACCAAAGCGCTCCTTCACATCGTTCGTGCCCAGCATGATGATGAGCAGGTCGATGACCTCGTGGCTCTTGAGCAGGGCATAGATGACGCTGAGGGCATCCATGGATTCGTGGATGGGGTCCACAAATACGGTGGTGCGGCCGGAAAGTCCCTCTTCGGTCACAAGGTATTCGTCGCCCAGCGCCTTCTGCAGGCGGCAGGTCCAGCGCTCCTCTTCATTGAAGCGGATGCCGTGGTCGGCGCAGTCGTTCGGGTCGGCACAGTAGCCGTGGGTGTTGGAATCGCCCAGACAGAGGATATGTGTTTTCATATATGATTACTCCTTTTCCATGGTCTGCCGGAAGTAGTACACTGCGCCCACCATACCGGCGTCGTTGTGCAGCTGAGCGGCACGTACTTCCAGCCCCTCTGCAAAGGCGGGCATGACCGATGCTTTCACCTTTGCGGCAATGGGTTCGATCAGCAGTTTCTGCTGCGCGCTCACGCCGCCGCCGATCAGAATGAGCTGCGGGTTGAAGATGTGCACCATGCCTGCAAGGCCCTGTGCGATCTCGTCCGTCCAGTGGTCCAGCAGGGCAAGAACTGTCTCGTTGCCTGCTTCGGCTGCGGCAAAGATGGCGCGGCCATCCTTCCAATCGGGGCTCTTTTCCTGTGCGGCGCGCACCAGCGCGGTGGTGGCAGCGTAGCGTTCCCAGCAGCCCTTTGCGCCGCAGGTACAGTCCACACCGTCCAGTGCGTGGGTGCGGTAGTGACCCAGCTCACCGCCAAGGCCCCGTGCACCCTCTAACAAATGGCCTCCGGTCAGGATGCCGCCGCCCACGCCGGTGCCAAGGGTCACACCGATCACGTCCGTACAGCCCTGTGCGGCGCCGACCCACACTTCACCCAGCGTCATGCAGTTGGCGTCGTTGGCCACTGTGACGGGCAGGCCGAAGTCCTCTTCCAGCGCAGACTTGATAGGGCTGCCGATGTAATTGGGAAAGTTGCCGCAGGTACCGGCCACGATGCCCTTGCGGCTGTCGATCTGACCGGTGGCCGAAACGCCGATGCCCGCAAGGCTTTCCACCGGGATGGAATTTGCAGTCAAAAACTCCTTTGCGGCCCTGCGCACGGTGGTGAGAACAGGCGTCTGGTAGCCGTCAAAGCTCACGCTCTCTTCGCCCTTGAGCAGCACCCTGCCGGTCTCGTCCACGATGCCCAGCTTGACGGCTGTGCCGCCGATATCAATGCCAAAATACTGTTTCATCCGGCACACTCCATTTTACTTTTTTGCGGCGTTGATGGCACCGGTAAAGCGGGCCGTGATCTCTGCCGGGCGGGTGATGGCACCGCCCACCACCAGTGCGAATGCACCGGCTTCCAGCGCCTTGACCGCCTGCTCCGGGTAGTGGATGTGGCCCTCGGCAATGACCTTTGCCGGGCACTCTGCGGCCAGCTTATGGACAAAATCAAAGTCGATATCGTCAATGCCTTTTGTCTCCGGGGTGTAGCCGCGCATGGTGGTGCCCACAAAGTCGGCACCGGCTTCGGCGCAGGCCATGGCATTCTCAAAGTTGTCGCAGTCGGCCATGACCAGCTGGTCGGGGTACTTTGCCTTGATGGTGCGGATGAACTGGGCGGAGGTGGAGCCGTCCGGGCGCAGGGCACCGGTGCCCTGCACGGCAAGGATGTCTACCCCGCAGGCCACCAGCTCGTCCACTTCCTTCATGGTAACGGTGATGTACATGGGCGTGCCGGGGTAGTCCTTTTTGATGATGCCGATGACCGGCAGATCCACCACCTGCTTGATCTGGGTAATGTCGCGCACGGTGTTGGCACGGATGCCCACAGCACCGCTCATGGCGGCGGCTTTTGCCATCAGCGGCATCACGCCGCCTTCTTTCGTGTACAGGGGCTCCGTCTCCAGTGCCTGACAGGAGACAATCAGACCACCCTTGATCTGAGCAAACAGCTTTTCCTTATCCATCGTTCAATCCTCCATCCGAATCTTTACAACAGCCTTGCGCACGCCCACACAGCCGTGCTGTACAAGGCCGGGTTTGTGCAGCTCCGTGGGGAAGAACAGCACAAAGCGTCCTTCGCCCAGTGCGCCGGTCACGACACTGGCGCTGTCCTGAAAACCGCAGTCGCCGGTAAAATCGCCGATCTCCCTGCCGGGATTTGTGGTAAAGCCCCAGCCCTCGCTGCCGGTGATGTCGAGCTGCAGGTCGGCGTACTTTTTGTGATATTCCGGGTGGTAGCCGTGGTCGGAATGGAGCGTGGCATCCATCGTGTTAATAAAAACTTCCTCGCCATCCACCTCGGTGCGGCCCAGAGGCAGGCTGGCAGGGTCGTGGGTCAGCAGGTAATCAATGGCCGTGTCGAGATTTTTGCAAAGGCCCTTGTAGCGCGTCAGGTGCTGCAGGGTATCACAGATCATAAAACGTCCCTCCAAAAACAAGCGCCCGCTCTCCCCTCTGAAAAGAGACGGAGAGGGGCGCTGCTTCAATTTTACAGTTTTGCGATGGCAGCTTCGATCATGGCCTGTGCTTCGGCCACGATGGCTTCATCTTCCGGGATCAGGCCGGGCATCGGCTCACGCACGCCGCCCAGCTCCAGACCGTACATCCGGCGCAGGATCTCCTTCTGCACGGCGTACAGGTTGCCGTGGGCTTCGCACATCTTGTAGATGATGCGGTCGGCATCGTACTGGATGGCGCGGGCGGCTTCGATCTCGCCCTTGTTGATGTGGTCGTTCATGGCCAGATACAGCTCGGGCATGACGGCGTAGGTGCCGCCGATGCCGCCGTCTGCGCCGATCACACGGCCGGAAACGAACTGCTCATCGGGGCCGTTGAACACCACAAAGTTCCCCTCGCCGCGGGCGGCGATACCGGCATCCTTGAACATCTGGATGTCCTGCGTGGGCATGGAGCTGTTCTTCACAGCCACTACATTGGGGTTCTTGAGCATTTCCTTCAGCAGGCTCATGGTCAGGCCGGTGCCTGCCAGCTGCGGGATGTTGTAGATGACGAACTCGGTGTTGGGAGCAGCAGCGGACATATCGTTCCAGTACTTTGCAATGGCGTACTCCGGCAGGTGGAAGTAGATGGGAGGAATGGATGCAATGGCATCCACGCCCACGCTCTCGGCATGGCGGGCCAGCTCCACGCTGTCGGCGGTATTGTTGCAGCCGACATGCGCAATGACGGTCAGCTTGCCCTTGGCTTCGCTCATCACGGCTTCCAGAACGGCCTTGCGCTCATCTACGTGCTGGTAGATGCACTCGCCGGAGGAACCGCCTACATACACGCCCTTGACGCCTTTGGCGATCAGATGGCGGGTAAGGGCCTTGACGCCCTCGGTAGAAATATTGCCCTCTGCGTCGTAGCAGGCGTAAAAGGCGGGGATGACACCCTGATATTTTTTGATATCTTTCATGTTCCAAACCCTTCTTTAAAAATAGTAATAAATACAGATGAAATGGTTTTGCATCAAGCTCGTACGCTTTCTGTTCCGGGCAGCGGCATCAGCGCCCTCTTGCGGTGCCCTGCATCCGCTTCGGCCCTTGGGCGGGCCTTGCGTCTTGCAGACCGCTGCGCCAAAAATCCCTCCCTGTTTCCGCCGCAGGCGGCAGTCGGGATTTTAGCCCTTAACAGCACCCATAGCGATGCCCTTGGTAAAGTACTTCTGGAAAATGAGGAAGATGATGATGATAGGCACAGCAGCCAGTGCGGCACCTGCCATGATCAGGCCAAAGTCGGTGCTGTTCTCAGCCTGCAGCTTTGCAATGCCCAGCGAGATGGTCAGGTTGCTGGTGCTGGACAGCATGATCAACTGCATGAAGTAGTCGTTCCAGCTGTTGATGAAGGTAAAGATGGCCAGTGCACCGATGCCCGGCTTGACCATGGGCAGCACGATGTCGATAAAGGTCTTGGCCTCGCTTGCACCGTCGATGCGGGCTGCTTCCAGCATCTCAGTGGGGATGCCCTCACTGAACTGCTTCATCAGGAACACACCAAAGGGCCAGCCCACGATGGGAAAGATAACGGCCCAGATGGTGTTGTACAGATTCAGGCTGCTCATTTCGCGCAGCAGGGGGATCAGGATGACCTGCTTGGGCAGAGCCATTGCACACACGATGAGGGTGAACAGCAGCTTGCGGCCTACAAAGCGCTTTTTTGCCAGTGCATAGCCGGCCATGGCGGCGGTGATGCAGGTGAGGATCATGGACATGACGGCCATGAACACGGTGTTGATCATCCAGCGGATGGCAGCGGGAGCGGTGGGGCCTACCGAGAAGTAGATGGGCTCGCCGTTAGCGCTGAACTTGGAGCCAAAGGGCACAGCCAGCTGCCACAGCGGGGCGCTCTTGCCGGAGAACAGCTTCTGATAGTTGGTCAGCACCCACTGGCTGGGCCACCATTCGGGGGTGGTGGCGTTGATGGCGGCACCGGTCTTGAAGGAACCGGTGATGATCCAGTACAGAGGGAAGGCGAACAGCACCGCAACGATGCTGATGAGGATCAGCGTCAGGATCATGTAGGCGCTCATTCTCTTGAGCTTGCTGGGGTGACGCTTCAACGGTTTTTGCTTTTTTGCAGCGGCATTTGCACTCATTGTCCGGCACCTCCTTTAATTATCCTGGTTGCCCAGCTTGAACTGGACAGCCGACAGAATGGCGATGATGACTGCCAGCACAACACCCATTGCGTTGCCGTAGCCGTAGCGGTACAGCTTGAAGGCGGTGTAGTAGATGTAGTACATGATGGTATCGGTGCTGTGGTTGGGGCCGCCGGAAGTCAGCAGCTGGATCAGCGCAAAGCACTGGAAGGAGTTGATGGTGGTAATGACCAGAATGTACAGGGTGGTGGGCATGATGGCGGGCCACTTGATCTTCCAGAAACACTGGAAATCGGTGGCACCATCCACTTCTGCGGCTTCCACGATGGACTGGTCCACATTGCCCAGAGCGGAAACGTACAGCACGATGGGCTGGCCCACAGAGGTGGTGAGCAGGATCAGGATGATGCAGCCCAGAGCAAAGCGCTCATCGCCCAGCCAGTTGATGTTCTTGTCAATGAGGCCCAGAGTCTTGCCCAGATAGTTGAAGATGCCGTAGTAGTTGTTGTACATCCACTTCCACACCACGGTAACAGCCACGGAGCCGGTGACCACGGGCAGGTAGAACACGCAGCGGAAAAGGCTGGTAGCCCACTCGGGCAGGTCTACGATGGCAGAGGAGACCCACAGCGAGAAGGCGCAGGTGACGGGCACAGACACCACCACGATGATGAAGGTGTTCTTTAAGGCACCCAGAAAGATGGGGTCTGTGAACAGTTCCTTGTAGTTTGCAAGGCCCACAAAGATATCGGCACGGTTCATGGTGGAATCGAAGAAGCTGGTCACCACGCACAGCACCATAGGATAGATGACGAAGCCCAGAAAGAAGATCAGGCTGGGCAGCAGGAAGCAATAGGAAGCGAAGGTCTCGCGCCGTACCAGCGCACTGCTGCGCTTAGGCTCTTTGATCGCCGTTTTTGCAGCCAAGAGGATCACCGTTCCTTTCGGTTATGATTTTTTTTTACAAATAAAGCCCCTCCCTCGTCGGGATCTTCGAGGAAGGGGCGAAGCGTCAATAATTATCTGCCCCTGGCAGAACGGATGCGTTATGCCTGTGCGGCAGCGTTTGCGTTGTCCACAAAGGTCTTGACGGCAGTCTCGACATCCTCACCGGAGCCGACGCGCTGCAGCATGTTCCACCACTCGGTACGTGCGGTTGCCCAGCCCGGAGTGATCTGGTAGTAGTCGCCCAGATAAGCCATGAACTTGCTGTACTCGCTCATGATCTCGTTGTCGGCGTAGATATCGCCCACGCTGGTACGGACCGGGAAGTAGGTGGAAGCCAGCACGCTGTCCTTGACCTGATCGGGGTCGGCAGCGATGAAGTCGATGAAGGTCCTGGCTGCTTCGATCTTGGCCTCGTCGCCGTTATCAAAGATGCCGAAGCCCCAGATGCCGCCACACAGCTTCGGGTCGCCGCTGTCGGTGGGGAAGGCCATGGGGAAGATCTCGTCGCCATCGTTGGTCAGACCGGCGGCGTTGTTGTCGCTGTTGGCCTGCTGTGCAATGTTCCAGCAGAATGCCATCTGCAGGGTGCCGTTGCGGAACAGGGTGATCTCGTCGCCGCCTGCGATGGAAGCGTCAAAGTTGATGCCCTTGGTGTCGTGCAGGGTCTGGATCGCCTTGATGTTCTCGGCGGAGTCGGCAGTGTACTTGGTGTGGGCTGCATCGGTAAAGGTGCCGCCGTACATGTTGTTGATGATGGCGCGGGTGCCCTGGTCGCCGCCCTGACCTGCGCAGTAGATGGCTGCAACGTTCTCGTAACCGCCGTTGTACAGGGCGTCAACGGTCTTCAGGAAGCCGTCAGTGCTCCAGGTATGCTTGTCGGTATCAATGTACTGGTCAGCGCCCACTTCCTTGACCTTGGTCATGTTCACGGCCATGCAGTGTGCGGTCATGCACAGGGGATACTCGTAGTAGTTGCCGGCAGTGTCCTTGCAGGCGGACTCAACGGACTCGTAGATGTCCTTCTTGGCATCGTCGGTCCACAGGTCGTTCAGCGGAGCCATAACGCCCTTTGCGCCCCAGTTTGCAACCAGACGCTCGGGACCCTCCATGATCAGATCAGGTGCGCTGCCGCCCTCGATGGCGGTGTTCACCTGATCGTCGCCGTTGGTGTAGTCCAGATACTCCACAGTGACCTTGATGTCAGGATACTTTGCGTTGAAGCTGGAAACCAGACCCTGAACGGTCTCGTCATTGCCCCAGCCGCCGATGGGGTATGTCCACAGCTTGATGCTGGTGGAAGAAGCAGCTGCGCTTGCAGCGGTAGAACCTGCGGTGGAAGCAGCAGTGCTGGTGCTTGCAGAAGAGCCGCCGCATGCGGCCAGAGCGCCGGCTGCGCCCAGAATGCCAGCGGCCTTCAGGAACGAACGGCGGGAAATGCAGTTTTTCATAGTAGTTTCTCCTTCGCATTCAAGATGCTTCACGTTGTTGGCGGCCTGCCGTGCCAGCGGCCGCTCTTGATGGCTCCATTATAGAAAAATATTTTCATTTTGTCCATTCATGGTTTTCATAAATTTTCAGAATGACAGTGTGCATTGTGCACAAAAGTGTGGGATATATGTTGAAATGCAAAGAAAACCTTGCTTTACTCTTCTGAAACTATTACAAAATGGTACAAACCCACAAAAACGATAGTGAAAATGTTTTTCTAAACAAAAATGCAAAATTGAAAGATATTTTCACAAAATGGCCGGTTTTTCCGCCAAAACTGTGTGCTCTGCACAGAACTGCGAGCCAAAATGTGGGCAATGCGTCTCTTGCGAAGCGGGGACGATTCTTTTATACTTTTTACAAAGGTGAATGAAACGGTCGGCAGCTGATCCGAGTCGGTGGACTGCTGCGCCGGAAAAGAGGAAAAAGAAAAATGGCAACGAATTTTTGGGAGCTGCTGCAGCAGTATCAGGGCGACCTGACAAAATCGGGCCGCACCGTGGCGGACTATCTTGTGCAGCACGCGGCAGAGGCACAGTATCTGTCCATCTCCTCGCTGGCAAAGGAGTGCTGTGTGGCAGAGGCAACGGTGTTCCGCTTCTGCCGGGCGCTGGGGTTTGAGGGCTATCATGAAATGCGCATTGCGCTGGCGCAGGCCAACGCCACCGGTGCACTGGTCAACCAGCATGTGCCGGAACCGGATGCCGACACGGCAACTTTGTGCGAGCACGCCAGCGCCCTGCTGATGACTACTATCAACGGCACCCAAAACAATCTTTCGCCGGAGGCGGTGGACAAGGCTTCGGAGCTGATGCACAAGGCCCGGCAGGTGTACTGCCTTGGTCAGGGCGGCAGCATGTATATTGCAAATGATATCTGCGCCCGCTTTGCCTGCATCTCCACCAAGTTCCGCACGGCAGGCGACAGCCATATGCAGCTGATCACGGCCAGCCTGATGACCCCGGAGGATGTGGTGCTGTTCGTTTCCTATTCCGGCGCTACCCGCGATATGCTGGAAACGCTGCGCGCGGCCAAGGCGGCGGGCGCAAAGATCATTCTGCTCACCCATTATGAGGATTCGCCCGGCGCAAAGCTGGCGGATATCGTGCTGCTGTGTGGTGCGCAGGAAAGCCCGCTGGACTCCGGCAACATCCCGGTCAAGGTGGCGCTGCTGTATGTGGCTGAAGTGCTGGTGCTGCGCTACACCATGGACGACCCCGAAAATGCCAACGCCGCACAGGATCGCACCAGTGAAGCACTGGCGGTCAAAATGCTGTAAAAATATTGCCCGCAAGGCCCCTGCAGATCCCGTGTTCTGTGGGGGCCTTGGCATATCCGGCAAAGGGTGCGCAAAATTTGTTTCTGATCTTTTTCAAAAAAAAATAGACCTCATCTTTTTGATGAAGTCTATTTTTCTTTAGCCTCTTAACTTAACGGCATTGGGCGAATGCCTGATGGGCTTTTATGCCGGTGGTGGGGGGTCTCCCGCGCACTGAGCAACAGCCCGCAGGGCTGATTGCTCCCCTGCTGTGCAGGGTCGTGCTGTTCGACCCGCTCACACGCCGCAGATAAAAAGAAAGCCCCCCAGACAAGCTGGAGGGCTTCCTTTTTATGCCGGTGGTGGGGGTCGAACCCACACGTGTTATTAGCACAAGGGATTTTGAGTTTTGGGGAGGGTTTTCCATTTGGTGTCATCTAGTCCCCACTGCGCAAAGGAAAAATTCACGTCTCGACGAACAATAATTTGAAATATCCACGATTTTTCGATGCGTTTTCCCTCTACTCTGTTTTTTCGATTTGGATTGCCCAAATGGAAATTGGAGGGATGTTCAGGAGGGATGCAGAGCCTGTCATTCAGGACTGTGCACACAGGCTTTTTTCTTTTTTTGGAAAATATTTCAAACCCGTGCAATTCCGAGGGCGGCTCATTTGTATCCAGAATGAAGCGACAAAACCGGGTGCACACCCCGGCAGCGACACACAATAAGAAGAGGGGATATATTATTATGAAAAAGACGGTTTCTGTTTGTATGACGGCTGTGATGGCTCTTTCCCTGCTGGCAGGCGGCGCGGTACAGGCATACGCACTTTCGGCAGAGACGGTGGAACCAGTTTCTGCTGTGGCTGAGGAAAACTGCATTTCCGGCAGCTGGAAGCGTGCTTCCGACCCGGCACTGACCGAGAAAGTCCGCAAAGTGTTCGACAAGGCCTTTGAAGGTCTGGAGGGCGTTTCCTACACGCCCGTGGCCCTGCTGGCAAGCCGCACCACCGGCTCCGGTATCCAGTACCGCATTCTGTGCAAGGCGACTGTCGTCGTACCGGGCGCACAGGAAGAGTATGTTGTGGTCACGCTGCAGCGCGGCTGGCTGGGCAAGGCAGAAATTCTGGACATCGGCGACCCGCTGTGCCTGACAAATCTGGACTATGAGGAAGGCGCTGTGGGCACCTGGCAGGAAGCGGAGTCCCCCGCCATGACGGAGGAAGCCACGGCGGCGTTCAACGAGGCCACCGAGGGCTTTGTGGGCGTGGACTATGTGCCGGTGGCTCTGTTGAGCACCCAGACCGTGGCAGGCACGAACTACCGCATCCTGTGCGAAGCAACCACGGTTTATCCGGGTGCTGAGAGGCACTATGCCGTCGTGAACGTGTATGAAAGTCTGGAAGGCAATGCCAACATCATCAGCGTGACCGATGGATATGTGAGCTAAGGGAGAGTTTTTGATTCAGAAGGTCCTCCGCTGCACCTTGGGTATATTCAGCGGAAACATTTATTTGGATATTGCAAACAAGCCAGACCGGCGGGTCTGGCTTGTTTGCTGTTCCACGGAGTGGGCGTGGAGGAAAAGTGCTCCGCAGCATAACCTCAAAGCTGGGAGCCTTTTTATTTGACTCGTCCCTTTTCTGTTATCACTCTGCCTGTATCTCTTCCACCAGCGGCAGATAGTCGGCACAGTATTTTCGGTATAGCGGCTGCACCAGCTGCCGGAAGTTCTGCATTTCTTCTTCGGGCAGCGGCAGTTCCTGGCACCCGCCAGCCAATGCCGCTTTTCGGGCAGCTGTTTCCTCCTGCGCCCAGAGCTGGCGCTCGTATTGCGCCGATGCCCGGGCGCACGCTTGCAGGATCTGCCGGTATTCCTCCGGCAGTGCATCCCATGTGCGGCCGGAAGCCAGCTGCACCTCCGGTACGCGGCTGTGCTCATCGGCCATGTAGTACCGTGCCACCTTGTAGTGCTCCATGGAATAGTAGGCCGGCCAGTTGTTTTCGGCGGCGTCGATCTGCCCGGTCTCAAGTGCCGAGTACACATCGCTGTACGCCGTGGTCTCCGGCACTGCACCCAGCAGGCGGATCATGTCGATCACGATCTGCGAATCCTGCACGCGGATGGTCTTGCCCTGCAGATCGTTCAGGCTGCGCACCGGCTGACGGGCATAAAACGAGCGGGCACCCGCGTCGTACCAGCTCAGGCCTACCCGTCCCTGCGCGGTAAAGTCCTGCAAAAACTCAGCCCCGATGCTGCCGTCCAGCACGCGCCACATGTGGTCGGCATCCCGGTAGAGATACGGCAGCAGCAGCACGTTGAGCCGGGGCAGATCGTCCGTGACCACCGAGAGCGACACACGCGCAAAATCTACGCCGCCAATGGCAAGCTGTTCCCACACCTGCTGTTCCGAGCCGTACTCGCCGTTCGCCTTGACCTGAATGACCACCTTGCCCCCGGTCTGCTGCTGCACAAGGTCTGCAAAATACTGCGCGCCCTGCGTAGTGGGGTACCCGGCGGGCTGGTTGTCGGCATAGGTCAGCACATAGTCCGGTGTGGTCTGCGGCTTTGCGGCACAGCCTGCCAGCTGCAAGGCTGCAAAGCCCAGCCCGGCTAAAAAAGTCCGTCTGCGCATGGTGCCCTCCCTCCCTTTGCAGATAGTATAGCGCACAAGGCTGCCTTTGTGCAAGAGACAGAAAAAGGCGGTGCCCGCCGCAAAGCAGGTACCGCCTTTTTTAGGAGAAGAAGGGAATGTCTCAATTACATCAGGCCCATTGCCTGCGGCAGTGCGGTAGACACTGCCGGGATAAAGGTGACCAGCAGCAGGCCGCCGATGATGGCCACATAGTACATAAGCATGTACGGCATGACCTTGGAAAGCGAGGTGCGGCCCACCTTGATGCCCACGAACAGGGCGTTGCCCACAGGCGGGGTGATGTTGCCGATGCACAGGTTATACACGAGGATCAGACCGAACTGGATGGTGCTCATGCCAAAGCTCTGGCAGATGGGCAGGAACAGCGGGGTGAAGATGAGGATGGCCGGGGTCACATCCATAAAGGTGCCGGACACCAGCAGGATCACGTTCATGATGAGCAGGATGATGTACTTATTGCTGGTCAGGCTCAGCAGGGCTGCCGCAACCGCATCCGGGATCTGCAGGAAGGCCATGACCCAGCCCAGAATGTTGGAAACGCCTACAAGGAACACCACCATGCCGGACATCTTGGCAGAGTCCACGAGGATCTTCCACAGGCTCTTCAGGTTGATGGAGCGGTAGCAGAAAGCAAGGATCAGCGCATAGACAACGGCAATGGCAGAGCCTTCGGTGGCAGAGAACACACCGCCGATGATGCCGCCGATGACCACGATGATCAGGGACAGGGAAGGCAGAGCGCGCAGGGTGCAGATGCCAAGATTTTTCCAGTCAAACTTGCCGGGGGTGCCTTTATAGCCCAGCTTGACCGCCAGCAGCACGCCCACCACGCAGCAGCACAGCGCCCAGATGATGCCGGGAATGTAACCGGCCATGAACAGCGCAGCCACAGAGGTGCCGCCGGATGCCAGAGAGTAGGTAATCAAGGCGTTGGACGGTGGGATCAGCAAACCGGAGCAGGAGGAAGCGGCATTGGTGGCAGCGGTCACGGCGGGGTCGTAGCCCTGCTCCTCGGCACCGTCGCGGATCATGGAGCCAACGGCAGCCGCCGCAGCGGAAGCAGAGCCGGAGATGGCGCCGAACAGGGCGTTGGTGCCGATGTTGGTCACCAGCAGTGCGCCGGGCATCTTGCCCAGAATGGCCATGACGAAATCCACCAGACGCTTGGCGATGCCGCCCTGATTCATGATGTTGCCGGCCAGAATAAAGAACGGGATGGCGGTCAGACTGAACTTGCTCATGCCCACAAAGGTGCGCTGGGCAGCGGTCAGCACGGCCACGTTCAGGTCAATGGAAGAAAGAATGGCAGTCAGGGAAGAGACTGCAATGGCGTACGAGATGGGCACGCCGAGGAACAGCAGCACCAGCAGCACTGCCAGAATTACGAGTAACGCTTGAATTGCCACAGCTTAGTCCTCCTTATTTTCCTTGTCGGCATCGGCAGCCATTTCGGCTTCCACCTTTGCAAAGTCTGCATCCTCCGGGGTATCCAGACAGATGGAGCCGTTGGCGATGCCGATAATGTTCAGCACGGAATACACCAGAATGATCACGCCGCAGATGGGCATGACCCAGTAGAACACGCCCACGGCTACGCCCAGCGAGGAGGTCTGCTGTCCCATAGCCAGCTGGGACACCTGAAAACCGCCGAACACCAGAATGGTCGCAGAGAAGATGAAGGCGATGACCTCAGCAAAGATGTGGAACGCCTTGCGCATGGTGGGGTTGAACCGGTCCACCAGCACGGGGATGTTCATGTGGCCGCGCTCGCCGGAAACGATGGTGGCACCCAGCATGGTGCTCCAGCCGAACAGATAACCCACCAGTTCCTCCGACCATGTGGAGGGAGAGTTGAAGATATAACGCACGATGACCTGATAGGTGGTCAGCACCACCATGACCGTCATGCTCAGACCTGCCAGCAGGTTGAGCACCTTGTTCAGGGTATTTCTCAGTTTTTCCATGATGCTCCTCCTCAGTCCGCAGTGTGGGCAGCGTTGTGCTGCTGGATCAGGTCATAAATGGGCTGCAGTTCCGGGTTTGCTGCCAGCACGGAATCGTGCAGGGGGGCCATAGCCTCCTGAAACGGTGCAGTGTCCGGGTAAATAAAGTTGACGTGCTGCTCGTTCTCGGCCTTATCTTTCGCCTCAGCCACAGCATCCTCCCAAGCATCCTGCTCGGTGTGCTTCACGATCTGGAAGCCCTCTTCAAAGATCGCGCGCTCCTCGTCGCTGAGCTCGTTCAGGAAGGCGTAGTTTGCCACCAGCAGATCCGGCACCATCTGGTGCATATCGTAGGAGTAATACTTGCAGATATCGCCGTGACCGTTATCGGTCAGAGCCAGCTCGTTGTTCTCGGCACCATCCAGAATACCGGCCTGCAGTGCGGTGTACACATCGCCGAAGCCCATGGGCGTAGCGGTGCCGCCCAGCAGACGCATCATTTCCACGTTGGTGGGCGACTGCTGTACGCGGATCTTCAGACCCTTCAGGTCGGAGGGCTGGTTGATGGGGGTCTTGATGGTGTAGAAGTTGCGGGTGCCGGCATCCAGCCATGCCACCGTTTCCAGACCGGCCTTGGAAGTGGTCTTGAAAATGGGGTCCGTCACCTCGGGGTCGTCCATCGCCTCGTGGTAGGCTTCTACGCTGGAGAACAGGTAAGGCAGGTTGAAGATCTGGTATTTGGCACTGAAGGTCTCCATGATGGCAGTGGACGCCACCACAAAGTCGATGGCACCGGTCTGGGTCAGCTGCACCATTTCGGTCTGGGAGCCCAGCAGCTCGCTGGGGTACACCTCCACGCGGTACTTATCGCCCAGCTTCTCGTTGATGTAGTTGGCAAAGGCTTCCAGTCCCAGATGATCCGGGTGGGTCTGGGACTGCACATGGCCGATGCGCACGATCTTGCGGTCGTCACCAGAGCCGGCACCGCAGCCGGTAAGCATCATGCTGCTGGTCAGTGCCGCTGCGCCCATCAGCGACAAAAACGTTCTTCTCTTCATGAATGGCATCCTCTCTTTTCACGTTTTTTCTATGATTATATTTTAACAACTCGTTCATTTTTGCGAAACCGGATTATTTTGTGAAACGCAGTACGATTTTGTCTTTGTTGTATCCAAGTACAATTTTTGTGTTTTTTGGACGAAAAAAACTGGCAAAAACAAAAAAGCACCCGTTCCTCTCCTGTTCACAGGCAGGAAAGAACGAGCGCTTCTTTTGGATCCGATTTATCCTTGTGCCGCTTTTTCCGCTGCGGCTACGCGGTATTCCGAAGGGGTCTGGCCGGTCAGGCGCTTGAACACCCTTGTAAAATAGTTGGCGTCGCTGTAACCCACAGTAGCGCCGATATCCTTCAGGCTCAGGCGCGGGTCCAAAATCAGCTGGCGCGCCTTGTCCACCCGGTATTCGTTCAGGTAGGCCGAAAAGTTTACCTTAAAGCACTGCTTGAACAACTTGCAGAAGTAGGCGTCCGAGTAGCGCAGCGCAGCGGCGGCATCCTGCATGGAGATATCCTCCCTATAATGAGCGTCGATGAAGCGGCTGATCTCGGCACGGATGATGGCGGTGCGCATATCCTCGTCCTCTTCCCGGCGGAGGGGCTCTGCAGGCGCAGGGGGCTGTGCCGGGTGGGCAGGCAGCGGCACCGACACCTGCCGGATGGCATCCTCCACCGCGAATACCAGTTCCTGCTCGTTGTAAGGCTTGAGCAGATAGTCCATCGCCCGCACAGAGATCGCCTGCCGTGCATAGTCGAACTTATCAAAGCCGGTCAGGAACAGGATGGCGCAATTTTTGTCTGTTTCACGGATCTTGCGCGCCACCTCCAGCCCGGTGAGACCCGGCATTTCAATGTCCAGCACAGCCACCTGCGGCGCTTCGCGGGCAAAAATTTCCAGAGCCTCTCTGCCGTTTTTGGCTTCATACAGGCTTATCAGATCTCCCAGATACTTCTGCAAGGTCCGGCACAGCACCTTGCGCTCGATCAATTCATCCTCTGCCACCAGCAATTTGCACTTCACGAGAGCGTCTCCTCCTTTTCTTCCGACTGCTGCGTTTGCGGTAGTTCAAACCGCACCACCGTGCCATGACCTGCGCGGCTGTACACCTGCATTTTACCGCCCGGATACAGCATCCCGATGCGGCGGGAAATATTGCCAAGGCCAATGCTGCGGCCGGTCTGTTCGCTCTGGACAATTTTTGCCTGCACGGCGTCCAGTTCCTCTGCGGTCATCCCATTGCCGTTGTCCGCGACCGTGAGCACCAGCACCTTGTCCTGCATCCATGCCCGCAGCAGGATGCGTCCGCCTTCCTCGCGGGACTTGAGCCCATGCGAGTAAGCGTTTTCCACCACCGGCTGCAGCATAAAGGACGGCACCAAAACCGCCGCAGACTGTACATGGATGCTTTTTTCTACGGTAATGCGTCCGTCGAACCGCATCTGCTGCAAATAAATGTAATCCTCCAGCCCGTCCAGTTCCTCCTCCAGCGTGATCTGCTGGCGCTTGGTGCGCAGATTGTGCCGGAACAAACTGCCCAGATGCACGATCATCTGGTCGGTGGTGGCAGCATCCTCCAGCCGCGCCATACAGGAGATCATGTTCAGGGTGTTGAACAGAAAATGCGGATTCACCTGACTTTTGAGCACCTCCAGCCGGGTGTGCTCCAGATCTTTTTCCAGTGCAAGGTTCCGCACCTCTTCCCGGTGCAAAGCCTGCTGGGTGGTCAGCTGCTGCGCCATGGCGTGCTTCATCTGGTTGAAGGTCCCCGTCAGCCGCCCCACCTCGTCGCTGCTTTTCACCGGTAGGTCCGGTCTGGAAAAATCCCCCTCGGCAATGCTGCGGGAGGCCTGCGCCAGCCGCAGCAGCGGACGCACAACCGCGCGGCTCAGCACCCGGATGAGCAGCAGCATCAGCGCGGCTGCCGTCAGGAACAGCCCCAGATACAGCCACGGCAGATGCCGGATGTGAGCCGCCGTGCTGCTGTAAAGGGCGTTTTCCTGTTCCAGCGTGGCCTGTGTCAGACGTAGCGCATACTCGGCAAGGTAGTCCTGCAGTGCCATCACATGGTACATCTGTTCAATATAGGTATCTGCCGAGGGGGAAAGCTGCAAAAAGGCATCCCGCTCCTGCCGATAGCCCGCATACCCTTGCAAAAGATTCCATGTGCGGGCATAGCGCTCCTCGCCGATGCGGGCATAATCGAAGGGCAGGGCCGCAAGGCTCTGCTCGGAAGCGGTGCAGGCGGCGGTATAGGCCTGTTCGGTTTCAGAAGTAGGCTGGCGCACATAGCGAGCAAAGGCCTGTGTTTCGTCCTTGAGGGCGTTTTGCACCGTGTAGCAGACGGCGTTGTCGGCCAGCAGCATATCAAAGGAGCGTACCGTCCACTGACCTGCCATGGTAGCAATGCCAGTAGAAAGCATGGTGACCAGCAAAATCGCGGCAAGCCATGCCGTGACCTTGCGGCGCAGGGATATACCACCCTGCGCGGTTTTGTTCCGTGCCATACGCTTTCCCTCCTGTCCTTGCAGCACCCGGCCTTTTTTATAAGTATAATAATCTCCCGGGGAAAGTGCAACTGCAAAAAAGCACCGGTTTTCGTAAGGGAGCCGGTGCTTGCAGGCAATGTGCCAGGCTGTCAGCGGGTCAACAACTGAAAATGATTCCGCATCTTCCCAGAAAACACCAAAGTATAAGAAACTGAGCAGAAAAAGAAAAGCAGCCCAAAATCTTTCGATTTCGAGCTGCTTGCTATGCCGGTGGTGGGGGTCTCCCGCGCACTGAGCAACAGCCCGCAGGGCTGATTGCTCCCCTGCTGTGCAGGGTCGTGCTGTTCGACCCGCTCACACGCCGCAGATAAAAAGGAAGCCCCCCAGACAAGCTGGAGGGCTTCCTTTTTATGCCGGTGGTGGGGGTCGAACCCACACGTGTTATTAGCACAAGGGATTTTGAGTCCCCCTCGTCTGCCATTCCGACACACCGGCTGATATGCAATTCAAAAGAACGTTACTATTATAGCGGATTCTGCGCACAAAATCAAGACTGAGTTTCCGGCGGAAACACGTGGACTGTTCCCGGGCAGCAGACGGCCGGAAAACTGCACTCCCCAATTTGCGTCGCTTTGTGCGGCACAGTACGGTGTCTGATGAGAAAATTTGGCAAAAATAAAGAGCTTACGTTGATTTTACAGGATCAAAACGACACATTCCGCACCGCAGGCTGCAAGGGGTGAAGATTGACGTATTCTGGTAAAAAATAGTATAATGTTATTCGTGAAGGAATGCCGTGCGGCCCAAAACGCGCGGTTTTGCAGCGGGGGATATGCGATGATGAGCAAAAAAGACAGAACACGCCAGCAGATGGAAGAGGAAATGCGCCAGCTCCGCAAGGTGTTCATGACAGTGCGCCTGATGAAGGCGGACGAGGTGCAGGGCGGCAAAAAGGGCAGCGCGCCCTGCTATGCCCAGTGGCGGCGCAGCCGTCCGTGTGAAAACTGCGTGGCAAGGCAGGCGCTGGAAAAGAACACCCGGAAAACAAGGCTGGAATACTTTGGGCAGGAGCTGTACGAGATCACGGCCAGCTGTGTGCAGGTGGATGGCCAACTCTGTGTGCTGGAGCTGACCCGCAAGATCGACCGCAGCGTTCTGCTGGACCCGGAAAACGGTGAGCGGCTGCTCAACAGCATTACCGACGAGCGGGAAAAGCGCTACCGCGACCCGCTGACCGGTGCCTACAACCGCACCTATTATGATGAGAACTACCGCTACCGCAGCATTACCGCCGGTGTGGCGATGCTGGATATGGACGATCTGAAGTTCTCCAACGATGTTTACGGCTCCGGTGCGGGCAACAGCGTGCTGGAAACGGCGGTAAGCACCATCCGGCGCGGCCTTTCGGAAAAAGACCGCCTGATCCGCTACGACGGCGGCAGGCTGCTTTTGCTGCTGCCGGACATCCGGCAGGAACAGCTCAGCCCGCGTCTGGAACAGATCCGTCTGCAGCTGCAGGCGGCCAGCGTGCCGGGCTACTCCCGCATCCGCATGTCGGCCAGCATTGGCGGCGTGTGGATCGACGACGAAAATGTGGACGATGCGGTGCAGCACGCGGAACGGCTGATGCACTATGCACGCATCCAGAAAAACACCGTGATCACCGAGCGTCAGCCGGAGCCGCACGCCCTGCAGCCCACCCACAGCCGCCAGAGTGTGCTCATCGTGGACGACTCGGCCATGAACCGGATGCTGCTCAGCCAGATGCTGAACAGCCAGTTCGACACTGCCGAAGCGGCTTCCGGCGAGGACTGCCTGCGCCTGCTGGAACAGAACCCCACCGGCATCTCCGTTGTGCTGCTGGATATCCACATGACCGGCATTGACGGCTTTACCGTGCTGGAAGCCATGAGCCAGCGCGGAATGCTGGAAGAGATCCCGGTCATCATGATCTCCAGCGAGGACAATGTGGACACGGTGCGCCGCGCCTTTGATCTGGGTGCGTCCGATTATATCAGCCGCCCCTTTGATGCAAGGGTGGTGTATCAGCGCATTACCAACACCATCCGCATGTATGCAAAGCAGCGCCGCCTGAGCGCCATGGTGGCGGATCAGGTGTCGCAAAAGGAAAAGCGCAGCCAAATGATGATCGGCATTCTGAGCCGGGTGGTGGAGCGTCGCAACGGCGAGAGCCGCACCCATGTGCAGCACATCAGCACCCTGACCGGAATGCTGCTGGACCATCTGGTGCAAAAGACCGAGACTTACCCCCTGACGCAGGAGATGCGCCGTACCATCAGCATGGCCTCGGTGCTGCACGACATTGGCAAAATGGAGATCGGGGAGCAGGTCCTGAACAGCCCGGAGCCGCGCACGCCGGAGGATGAAGAAACCATGCGCCAGCATACCCTGCTGGGTGCACGGATGCTGGAAGAGCTGGATGCCTACCGCGACGAAGATTTTGTGCGGGTAGCCTATCAGATCTGCCGCTGGCACCACGAGCGGTACGACGGCAGCGGCTACCCGGACCAGCTGGTTGGCGAACAGATCCCCATTGCGGCACAGGTGGTCGGCCTTGCGGATGCCTACGAAACGCTGACTACTGGAAGCGGAAGCCAGCCGCCGGTACCCTGCGCGACTGCAGTGCAGATGCTTTGCACCGGCGAGGCCGGGGCGTTCAATCCGGTGCTGCTGGACTGCCTGCGGGAGATCGAGAACGAGATCGACGATGCCATGCGTCGTCGGCCGGAGACCTTATAAATCAGACCGGAGAGCTGCCCGAACGGGAAAGGCCCTCCGGTTTCTTCTTTGTCCAGATGTGAAAACGAAAGTCCAGTCCTTGCCCGCAGGCGCAGGCTGTGTTACACTGTAAAAAACACAGTCGGAAATCTGCAAAAAACAGGAGGAGATCACTTTTGAAACATCTGCATCGGTTTGTGCGCCGCGCGGCGGCGTTTGTGCTGGCAGCAGCGCTGTGCGTTTGCGTGCTGGCCCCGGCGGCTTCGGCAGCCACCACTATGGGTGGCGCGGACACGACCCTGATCCCTGCCGAGGAGGAAAACTGCCTTGCATGGCTCTTTGGCACCAGTGATACCATCACCATGCCTTACCTCAACATCAAGGGAAAAGGCCTGCAGCGCAATGTCACGCTGAACCTTGTGGACTGTCTTGTGGGCATTACCTACACGGAGCTTGGCTCCATTGGCAGCTATGTCAGCGCCAGCGCCGCCCAGCAGGCGTGGAAGGCGCAGGCGGTGGCCATCCATTCCTATCTGGAATACCACAAGCAGTACGGCTCCTCTGCCAATGCGCTCATCTACACTCCGGTGGAACAGATCCCGTCCTCGGCACGGGAAGCCATCCGCAGGGCGGTGGAACCGGTGAAAAATGAGATCCTTACCTACAACGGCAGCGTCTGCGACGCCGTATGGTCGGCCAGTGCGGGCTATAACACCCAGACCGGCGTGTACGGCACCTGCTCCAGCCGGGACGCATGGGGCACCGATGTGCCCTATCTGCAGAGCGTGGAGAGCCCCTACGAGGAGCAGTACCACAACAAGCTGCGCCGGGTCATCGGAAAAGACTATACCTATAAAGAGTATAACGACAGCCGCACCGGCGAGCCCTACGTCAGCGCAGACACCACCCACAAGGATCTGGGCGGCTTTGTGCAGTACAACACCTTTGTTTCCAATGGCCGCAGCTACCGCTATATCGGCCAGTTCGTTTCCTCCCGTTACTGCTTCGACTTTGGCGCGGACGAAAGCGGCACTCCCTGCATGACCTATTACGGCTTTGGCCATGGCGTGGGTATGAGCCAGTGCGGTGCTGTGGGTTACGCACAGGAGCAGGGCATGGGCTACCGGGAGATCCTGAGCCACTACTACACGGGTGTGAGCATTTCCACTTCCGGCAGCTCCGGCGGTGGGTTCTTTGGCTGGCTGCACAGCCTGTTCCACTGGTAAGCAGTGGAAAACTGCAAAGAAATGCGCGCAAAACCTTCTCAAATCATGCCGGATTTGGTATACTATAAATCGTGTGATTTTTTGAGAGATCATTTTAAGATAAAAAAGTTCCATAGGAGCGGAGATCGGAATGGATCAGGAAAAAGAAACCAAACGACAGGCCGAGCGCTGCCGTGCACTGGCGCAGCGCATCGTGCGGGAGCTGACCCCTGCCAGCATTCAGGTGCTGGGCGGAAGCGGCGCACTGGCCGAAGCACTGGAAAAGGCCGGCGCACAGCTGCTGCCGGAGAATGCAGAGCAGGGCACCGCTGCCCTGCTGGTGGTGGAGGACCCGGAATGGGTGGATCTGCCCGCACTGCAGTGTGCACAGGTGCTGCTGGTATGCACCGATGCATCGGCCATGGCTGACTGTGCAAAGCAGTTGGCCGCACAGGGCCTGTACCGGGATTTTGAGTGGAAGAACCGTGGCAAAGCCCAGCAGACCGCGCTGTTCTGCCGCAGCGCCGCTGTGCAGGATGCACAGCAGCTGCTGGCAGGCTACGAGATGACGCTGGACGATCTGCGAGAGCGGATGCAGCAGGCCGAGCGCACCGGCGAAGAGCAGACGGCTCAGCTGGAACGCCTGCGCAGCGATCTTTCGCTGAGCCGCAGCCATGAGCAGGATCTGGAAAAGACACTGAACAATGTGACCAGCTCTACTTTCTGGAAGATGAGCTGGCCGCTGCGCTACTTTGTCAGCAAGGGCCGTCAGCTGGCACACACCTTCCCGCCGTTCGTCTTTCTGGGCCAGCTGCGCCGGGTGGGCATTTCCGGCGTGCGTGCGCAGGCAAAGGCCAAAAAGGAATATGCGAAGCTGTTCCCGGGCAGGACCATGCGCGCCGATCGCTTTGCCAGCGCAGAGCTGCTGGTAAGGCAGGCGGCCGACCAGCCCGCCGCGCCGCGCATCAGCATCGTGGTGCCGCTGTACAATACGCCGCAGCAGTTTCTGGTGGAGCTGCTGGACTCGGTGCAGAACCAGACCTATCAGAACTGGGAGCTGTGCCTTGTGGATGCCGGTCAGGACGAGACGGTGGGCCAGACCGTAGCAGCCCGTGCTGCGGAAGACCCCCGCATCCGCTACCAGAAGCTGGAAAAGAACGAGGGCATTGCGGGCAACACCAATCAGGGCTTTGCACTGGCAACGGGCGAGTTCATCGCCCTGCTGGACCACGATGATATCCTGCACCCCTGTGCTCTGTGGTACGTGGCACAGGCCATTGCCGAACAGGGCGCAGACTTTGTGTATACGGATGAAGTGACCTTTGAGGGCGACATCGACCATCTGACCGTTTACCATTTCAAGCCGGATTATATGCTGGATAATCTGCGCTCCAACAACTATATCTGCCACCTGAGCGTGTTCAGCGCAAAGCTGCTGGCCGCTGTGGGCGGCGATGAGCGTGCAGCCTACAACGGCAGTCAGGACTATGACCTCTACCTGCGCCTGACCGAAAAGGCGCACAAGATCGTGCATATCCCGCACCTGCTGTACTACTGGCGCTCCAGCCCCACCAGCGTGGCAAGCAACATTTCGGCCAAGACCTACTGTCTGGAAGCTGCGGTCAAGGCCCTGTATGCCCACTACGAGCGTGTGGGTGTGCCGGTGGATGAAGTTTCCATGATCCCGGGTACGCCGGGCTTCTATAAGACGGACTATACCATCACAAAGCCGGGCCGGGTCAGCATCCTGATCCCCAGCTGCGACCATTCTTCCGACCTGCGCACCTGCGTGGAGTCCATCTACCGCAGGAGCACCTATGAGGATCTTGAGATCATCGTCATCGAGAACAACAGCAGGGAGCCTGCCACCTTCCGCTGCTATGAAAAGCTGCAGAAGGAGCACAAGAACCTGAAGGTGATCACATGGCAGGGCACCGGCTTCAACTACAGCGCCTTGAACAACTTTGGCGCAAGGGAAGCCACCGGCGAATACCTGCTGCTGCTCAACAACGATACCGAGGTCATTTCTCCGCGCTGGATCGAAGAAATGCTCATGTACGCCCAGCAGGACCGTGTGGGCTGCGTGGGCGCAAAGCTGCTTTATCCGGACAACACCATCCAGCACGCGGGCATCGGCTTCGGCTTTTTGACCCTTGCGGCCCACATGCACAAGAACTTCCCGGTGGGCCACCCCGGCTATATGGGACGTCTGGTCTATGCACAGGATGTGTATGCGGTCACTGCCGCCTGCCTGATGGTGCGCAGGAGCGTCTACGAGCAGGTGAACGGTCTGGACGAGAGCTTTGCTGTGGCCTTCAACGATGTGGACTTCTGCGTGCGCGTGCGCGAAGCGGGCTATACCAACGTGTTCACCCCGTTTGCACAGCTGTACCACTACGAGAGCAAGAGCCGCGGTCTGGACGAGAACCCGGTCAAGCGCAAGCGCTTCATCTCGGAGGTGGAGCGCTTCCAGAAGCGGTGGGCAAAGCAGCTGGCCGCAGGCGACCCCTGCATGAACCCGAACTTTGACCTGATGAAAGAGGACTTCAGCTTTGACATCAAACCGCTGGAGTGAACGACATGGAACTTTCTGCTTGTATTGTAGTTTATAACGGCGCGGATGAAGCGCTCAGGGCGGCACAGACCGTGCTGGACTGCACCCGCCGCCACCCGCTGACGCTGTATCTGGTGGACAACGCCAGCCCGGACGGCAGCGGCCAGTGCCTTGCCAAGGCCGCAAAGGACGGCACCCTGCACATCCGCAAGGACCAGAAGGTGGAGGTGCTCTGCCGCACAGAGAACGGCGGCTTTGGCACCGGCCACAACACGGTGCTCAGCCTGCTGCAAAGCCGGGTGCACTTTATCCTGAACCCGGATATCCAGCTCACTGCGGATACGCTGAGTGACCTTGCGGACTGGATGGCACAGCACTCCGGCGTGGTGATGGCGCGGCCCGCGCTCACCTTCCCGGACGGGCGGCCCCAGCGTCTGCCGCTGCGCCGGTGCAGTGTGCGGGCCATGGTGTACCGCCAGCTGCCCTGCCTGAAATTCTGGGCAAAGTACAACGAGCGCTATCTCATGGCGGACAAAGACCTGACAAAACCCACCGAGATCGAGTTCTGCACCGGCAGCTTCTCGGCCGTGGACACTGCGGTGTTCAAGGCTGTGGGCGGATTTGACGAGGACTACTTCATGTACGTGGAGGATGCCGACCTGACCCAGAAGATGCGCACCCGGGGCAAGACGTATCTGGTGCCCCAGTACACCGCCATCCATGCATGGCACCGCGCGGCGCACCGCAGCCTGAAGCCTTTTCTGTGGCAGCTGCACAGCCTGCTGCGCTATTTTTCCAAGTGGGGCTTTGCGTGGTAACTCCCCCAGTCAATGCCTGCGGCATTGCCAGCCCCTTCGGAGAGGGGGCCTTTTGGGCGGAGCAAATGCGAGATTGAAGGAGTTTCAGAACGGCTTTTCCGGAAAATTTTTCGGAAAAGCCGTTCTTTCTTGCTTTTTGTGTGATTTGATAGTAAAATAAAGTGAACTGCTATCCCATTTTGCCGTTCCGGGCAGGGGAGAGCAGCCCCAAAATCGTTTACAGCGGACGCAGCTCCGCTTTGAATCCATACGTCATCCGGGCGGTCTCCCGTCTGGGCGGCGTACAGCTGCACAACTTTTCAATCTATTTTAAAGGAGTGCACAAATATGAAAGGTATCATTCTTGCCGGCGGTGCCGGCACCCGGCTTTACCCGCTGACCATGGTCACCAGCAAGCAGCTGCTGCCGGTCTACGACAAGCCGATGATCTATTATCCTCTGTCCACGCTGATGCTGGCAGGCATTCAGGATATCCTGATCATCTCTACCCCGACCGATACGCCTCGCTTTGAGGCGCTGCTGGGTGATGGCAGCCAGTACGGCATCCATCTGCAGTATAAAGTTCAGCCCTCTCCGGATGGTCTGGCACAGGCCTTTATTCTGGGCGAAGAGTTCATTGGCGACGACTGCTGCGCCATGATCCTGGGCGATAACATCTTCTACGGCAACGGCTTCTCCAAGATCCTCAAGACCGCCGCCGCCAATGCGGAAAACAAAGGCCGCTGCACCGTGTTCGGCTACTATGTGCAGGACCCGGAGCGCTTTGGCATCGTGGAGTTCGACAAGGACGGCAAGGTGCTCAGCGTGGAGGAAAAGCCGCAGCATCCCAAGTCCAACTACGCCATCACCGGCCTGTACTTCTATAACAAAGAGGTCGTGAAGATGGCAAAGCAGGTCAAGCCCTCTGCCCGTGGCGAGCTGGAGATCACCACCCTGAACGACATGTATCTGAAGAAGGACGAGCTGGATGTTCAGCTGCTGGGCCGCGGTTTTGCATGGCTGGACACCGGCACCATGGACAGTCTGGTGGAAGCAGCCGATTTTGTGCGCATGATCGAGAAGCGCCAGGGCATCAAGATCAGTGCGCCGGAAGAGATCGCCTTCAAGTACGGCTGGATCGACCGCGACACCCTGCTGGAAAGCGCTGAGCGCTACGGCAAGAGTCCTTACGGCCAGCACCTGAAGAACGTTGCAGACGGCAAGCTGCGCTATTAAGTAAAAGAAAGGCATACCCATATGAAAATCATTGTTACCGGCTGCAAGGGTCAGCTGGGCACCGAGATCCTCAAGCAGCTGCGCGAAGGCCGCAGCGAGATCGGCCCCATCCCCGAAAAGCTGCTCAATGCCACGGTGATCGCCGTGGACCTGCCGGATCTGGATATCTCCAACTACAAAATGGTGGACGAGTTCATCCGCCGCAACCGCCCGGATGTCATCATCAACTGCGCTGCCTACACCAATGTGGACGGCTGCGAAGTGAACCATGATGCCGCCTTCAAGGCAAACGCCCTCGGCCCCCGCAATCTGGCACAGGCAGCGGAAAAGACCGGTGCACGACTGGTACACGTCTCCACCGATTATGTGTTCTCCGGCCGTGAGAACGGCGGCGTTGCACAGGACGAAGCCACCATTCCCGGCCCCATCAGCGCCTATGGCTCTACCAAGCTCATGGGCGAAAAGTATGTGGAGCAGTTCTGCCACCGTCACTTCATCGTGCGCACCGCGTGGCTCTACAGCTACTACGGCAAAAACTTCGTCAAGACCATCGTGAACGCAGGCAAGAAGTTTGGCAAGCTGGAAGTGGTCAATGACCAGTGCGGCAACCCCACCAACGCGGTGGATCTGGCCCACGAGATCCTGCAGCTGTGCGTGACCCACGAGTACGGCCTGTATCACTGCACCGGCGAGGGCATCTGCTCGTGGTATGATTTTGCGTCCGAGATCATCCGCCTGTCTGGCGTGGATGCCGCTGTGGCACCCTGCACCAGCGAGGAATACAAGGCAAAGCACCCGGAAAGCGCCGACCGCCCCAAGTGGAGCGCACTGGACAACCGGATGCTGCGCTGCACCGTGGGCAACGATGTGCGCGACTGGAGAGACGCTCTGGCCTGCTTCTTCGCCCACTGGGACGGCGACAACGGGATGAAAGACTGAAAAGAGGAAATTGAACCTATGAAAACCTATCTGATCACCGGCTGCGCCGGTTTTATTGGCTCCAACTTTGTGCATTATATGCTCAAGAAATACCCGGAGATCCTGCTGGTCAATCTGGATAAGCTGACCTACGCCGGCAATCTGGAAAACCTGAAGGATGTGGAGGGCGACCCCCGCCATGTGTTCGTGCAGGGCGATATCTGCGACAAGGAGCTGGTGGAAGGCCTGTTCCAGAAGTACGATTTCGATTACGTCATCAACTTTGCCGCCGAGAGCCACGTGGACCGCTCCATCAAGAACCCCGAAATTTTTGTGCAGAGCAACGTGATGGGCACGGTCAACCTGCTGCAGCGCGCCAAGGAAGCATGGTATGATGCCGATGCCAAGACTTGGAAAGAGGGCAAGAAGTACCTGCAGGTGTCCACCGATGAGGTGTACGGCGCACTGGGTGCGGACGGCTTCTTTATGGAGACCACCCCCCTGTGCCCCCACAGCCCCTATTCTTCCTCCAAGGCCAGCGCCGATATGTTCGTTATGGCATTCCACGATACCTACGGCATGCCGGTGAACATCACCCGCTGCTCCAACAACTACGGCCCCTACCAGTTCCCGGAGAAGCTGATCCCCCTGATGATCAACAACGTCAAGCACCACAAACAGCTGCCCATCTACGGCGACGGTATGCAGATCCGCGACTGGCTGTATGTGGAGGATCACTGCAAGGCCATCGACATGGTAGCCAACGGCGGCAAGATCGGTGAGGTGTACAACGTGGGCGGCCACAACGAGCGCCCCAACATCTTCATTGTCAAGACCATCATCAACCAGCTGCACGACCGTCTGCAGGACGAGGGCATCAGCGAGGACCTCATCAAGCACGTGGCCGACCGTCTGGGCCACGACCGCCGCTACGGCATCGACCCCACCAAGATCAAGAACGATCTGGGCTGGTACCCCGAGACCCCCTTTGAAAAGGGCATCGTGCTGACCATCGACTGGTACCTGAACCATCAGGAGTGGATGGACCATGTCACCAGCGGTGATTACCAGAACTACTATCAGGATATGTACAAAAATAAGTAACAGCCTGTAAACCAAGCAAAACCAAAAGCCGGACAGCCCGCAAGCTGTCCGGCTTTGTTTGGTTCAAGGGGTGCTCTTCTATGCAGGGAAGGGGAAATCAGTCATACACGCTGCAGGTCCAGTACATCTGTCCGTTGACAGTCACAACGGCAATGCCGATTCTCGTGCAAGCGCTGCGATTAAAGGCAGGATGCTTCAAGGCTTCCGACAGCTCTGCCTTGCCCTCCGGGGTATTGGCTGGAACCTTGGCAAGCAGAATGTCGATCCACTCGCCACTCGCATCTTTCTTCATACCCAAGCCGAAAGTACCACATTGCGTCCAGCCCGCGGTCATGCTTTCCCATTTCTGATGGGTTTTGTTCGTTGTGCTCTCTGGCAGCTCGGTCTTGCCGGCGGCGCGGAACTGCTCTACCCAGATCTGCTCGGCATCAGAGAGCTGTTTTACTTCCTCAAGCGGCGCAGCAAACTCAAGGGTCGCGCGGTAGCTGTTGATCTCGCCCAGCAGCCGCTGCTTTGCCTGCTGCTCCGGCGCAAGCGGCGCAGCCCCGCAGGCGGTCAGCGCCAGCAGCAGCGCACCGGTGAGCAAAAGGGCGGTCAGTCTTGCCAGTTTTTTCATAAGGGGCATTCTCCGTTCTTTGTTGTAGCGTGGCGTTGCTTTCTTCGTGACTATAAGTTTAACAGATGCTACCCCCTCCCCGCAAGTGCGACTTGATGCAAAATAACCCCCCATTCACGCAGGAAGAGAAAAATATTTCCCGCCTTTTTGGGCAAGGTGCGCAAAAAGGGAGCCCCCTCCCCGTGAAAAAGTAGTTCCGAAACGCCCGCAGGCGTTTCGGAACTACAAATAAAAATAATTCTTCCGCTGATAATGGCTAGAGCGGCGCGGAAGCCATTTCAAATCGTCCCGCTTTGGGTGGTGTCTACCACAAAATCCGCCGTCTCCGCAATGTGGTACTGGGCAAAATAGCCCTCCTCCAACGGCACCCACCGGGCGGCAAAGTTTGCATATCGCTCACCCTCCCGCGCCTGCAGGCGGCGGGTCTGCTCTTCTTTTGCGCAGGTCAGGAACACCCGCAGCGTTTCGTAACCGGTCAGCAGCGGGTGGTGGCTGTAGCTGCCCTCCAAAATCACCAGCGGCTGCGCAGCCAGCTCCCGCGCGGGCAGGTACGCACCCTCGCGGCAGGAATAGGCACGGTACTGCACCGGCTGGCCCTCGTAGGCTGGGCGCAGGGCTTCGTCCCGCAGGCGGTCAAGGTCCATATTGGCGCAGGGCGTTTTCTCCCAGCCGCGGATGCGCTGTGCAGGTGGCAGGTAAAAATCATCGGTGTGCAGGGTGATGCTGGCCGGGAACTGCCGGGCCAGCGTATTTGCAAGGGTGGTCTTGCCGCTGCCGCAGCGGCCATCCAGCGCCAGCACCAGCGGCTTTGTGGGCTGCTGTGCCAGTGCGGCGGCAAGAAGGGAGATCAGGCCCGGCGGTGCAATGTTCTGTGGCATGGATGCGTGCTCCTTTTATAAGATAGAACTTTCTCAGTCATTGCTGCGCAATGCCAGATCTCCCGAAGGGGAGAGCTTTTGAATGCGCTGACTCTATAAAGAGCTCCCCCTTCGGGGGAGCTGGCGCGTTAGCGCCTGAGAGGGTTTTCCTTATTATACCACAGCCTGCGCCAAAACGGTAGAATGCACAAAAAGCGAGGTGGAGAAAACCGTGGTTTGCCACGAATAACTTTTTTCAAGAAAAGTGTTGACAACGGCCCACCGCTGTGGTAAGATACAGTCACGTTAGAAATAACTAACCACAAGAAACAGATCGGCAGGCCGAAGCCTTGAATGCTCCGCGCAAAGCTGCTTCTTTTTTGGAATCGAGGTTAGAAATATCTAACTTATAAACGCGGCGCATCCGGGGAACAATAGCCCGGAGAAACAAGGCGGGAGGGCACAGACATGGAGCGCAATTTTGAAACGGTCATGATCGAACAGTGCGCCCCGGTGCTGGCAAGCCTGAAACCGGCAGGCCTGTTCCGCTATGAGACCCGCGACTGCGCCGACCTTGCGCGCCGGGTGAAAAACTGGAACACTCAGCTGAACCCCAAGGGCCTGCGTGTGCGGGTGCTCAAGGGCTGCGTGCTCAACCACCGGTATCTTGTGTATGTCTACCGCGAAAGCAAGCTGGCTGCCGTGCTGGCAGATAAAAAGGTGCAGAGCTTTCTGCGGCAGGAGGGCTACCGCCTGCCGGAAGCGGGTGAAGCACCGGATGTGGGCAATATGCTCACTCAGCTTTCCCGCAAGCTGTGCTGTTCGGCAGAATTTCCGCATGAGATCGGGGTGTTCCTCGGCTATCCGCTGGGCGATGTTGTGGGCTTTATCGAGAACCGTGGCAAGAACTTTACCTGCTGCGGCTACTGGAAGTCCTACGGCGACCCGGATGCAGCGCAGAAGCATTTTGACCAGCTGAGCAAGTGTACAGCAGTCTATCTGCGGCTGTTCCACAGCGGAACACCCATTCTCCGCCTTGCCGTGGCGGCTTAAAATTTGTCATTCTCTTTTCAAATACTCTCTTTTTATCCTGGCACCTGCTGGTGTCCACGCACTGGCAGGAAAGAAATCCTCCTTTTGACACGCGGCCGCGCGGTGCAGACTGACCACTGTACCGCGCGGCTGTGTCATTTGCTGCAAAAGAGCACAGCAGAGCAGAGAAAAAGCTTTGTGATAGTTTACAAGATGCAGCCAAAAAAGAACAAGAAAATGTAAACAATGGCTAACTTTGATTCAATAATTTGAGTTAGTTATTGTTGATTGTGGTGAAAAAACGGAAAAAATCGGGCAGAAAAATTGTTTGTTCATATGAACTAACTTTTAATTGTGAAAAAACTATTGACATAAAAGGTTAGTGGGCGTAAACTATCCACGTTGGTAGTTGCGGCTGACTAACCGCAGCGATATCCCAGATTCAAACAGGAAGGGAAGCGGAAGTATGATGCCTTTGACAATGGCAAAAGCAGGGGAGACCGTCACCATCAAAAAGATCACCGGTAAGGACGAGATCCGGCTGCATCTGGCAGAGCTGGGTTTTGTGGTGGACAGTGAGGTAACGGTCGTCAACGAGATCGCAGGCAACCTGATCATTCAGGTCAAGGAGAGCCGCATCGCGCTGGACAAGACCATGGCAAACCGTATCATGATTGGCTGAACAGTGCCCAGGCGCTGTTTGGGAGCTGCTCCGAAACTGGAATAGTCTCTCTATAAAGACAAGCAGAGGAGGATGGTTAAGTATGAAAACTCTGAAAGACGTAAAGGTCGGCGAGACTGCTACTGTGGCAAAGCTGCACGGTGAAGGCCCGGTCAAGCGCCGCATCATGGACATGGGCATCACCAAGGGTGTTGAGATCTATGTCCGCAAGGTGGCACCTCTGGGCGACCCCATGGAGCTGACCGTGCGCAACTACGAGCTGAGCGTGCGCAAGGCCGATGCTGAAATGATCGAAGTAGTCTGATCCCAAAGGGAGGAAGGATTAAGCAATGAGCATTAAAATTGCACTTGCCGGCAACCCGAACTGCGGTAAAACGACCCTGTTCAACAATCTGACCGGCTCCAACCAGTATGTCGGCAACTGGCCCGGCGTTACGGTGGAAAAGAAGGAAGGCAAGCTGAAGGGCGATAAGGATGTTATCATTCAGGATCTGCCCGGCATCTACTCGCTGTCTCCGTACACGCTGGAAGAAGTGGTTTCCCGTACTTATCTGGTCAAGGAGAAGCCCGATGCCATCCTGAACATCATCGATGGTACCAACATTGAGCGCAACCTGTACCTGACCACCCAGCTGATCGAGCTGGGCATCCCGGTGGTCATGGCTGTGAACATGATCGATCTGGTGCGCAAGAACGGTGATAAGATCGACCTGAAGAAGCTGAGCGCAGAGCTGGGCTGTCAGGCGGTGGAGATCAGCGCACTGAAGGGCGAGGGCACCGAGGCTGCTGCAAAGGCTGCTGTGGCTGCTGCAAAGGCTACCAAGGCTGCTGAGCTGCCCCATGTGTTCACCGGCAGCGTGGAGCACGCCATTGCCCACATCGAAGAGTCCATTCAGGGCAAGGTGGATGACCGCTTCCTGCGCTGGTATGCCGTCAAGCTGTTCGAGCGCGACGAGAAGGTCATGGACGAGCTGAAGCTCGACAAGAGCCTGACCGACCACATCGACCAGCACATCAAGGACTGCGAAGCTGAGATGGACGATGACGCTGAGAGCATCATCACCAACCAGCGCTATGCATATATCAACACCGTCGTGGGCAAAGCTGTTAAGAAAAAGGCCCGCGTGGAGCACCTGACCGTTTCCGATAAGATCGACCAGATCGTGACCAACCGTATTCTGGCTCTGCCCATCTTCGCACTGGTCATGTTCCTGATGTACTCCCTGTCCATGGGCACCTCCATTGCAGACGGCGGCTGGGCCATTGGTACCTTTGCCACCGACTGGACCAACGATGTCCTGTTCGGTGAGATCGTGCCGGGTGCTCTGGGCGGTTTTCTGGAGAGCATCGGCGTGGCAGGCTGGCTGTACGGCCTGATCATGGACGGCATCGTTGCCGGTGTCGGCGCAGTTCTGGGCTTCGTTCCCCAGATGCTGGTGCTGTTTTTCCTGCTGTCCATTCTGGAGGATGTGGGCTATATGTCCCGTGTCGCCTTCATCATGGACCGTATCTTCCGCAAGTTCGGCCTGTCCGGTAAGAGCTTCATCCCTGTTCTGGTGGGCACCGGCTGCGGTGTGCCCGGTGTTATGGCTTCCCGTACCATCGAGAACGAGCGTGACCGCCGCATGACCATCATGACCACCTGCTTCATCCCCTGCGGCGCAAAGATGCCCATCATCGGCCTCATCGCAGGTGCGATGTTCGGCGGTTCTTCTCTGGTGGCTGTCTCTGCTTACTTCATTGGCATGGCTGCCATCATCTGCTCCGGCGTGATCCTGAAGAAGACCAAGCTCTTCGCAGGTGATCCCGCTCCCTTCGTGATGGAGCTGCCCGCATACCATGTGCCTGCATGGGGCAACGTGTTCCGTGCAACCTGGGAGCGCGGCTGGTCCTTCATCAAGCGCGCAGGCTCCGTCATTCTGGCCGCTACCGTTGTGCTGTGGTTCCTGCAGGGCTTCGGCTTCGAGAACGGTGTCTTCGGCATGGTCGAGGATCAGGACAACTCCGTGCTGGCTGCGATCGCTACCAAGGTCGCATGGATCTTTGCACCTCTGGGCTTCGGCAACTGGCGTGCAACCGTCGCTTCCGTCTCCGGCCTGATCGCAAAGGAGAACGTGGTGGGTACCTTCGGCGTTCTGTATCACTTCGGCGGCGAGCTGTCTGAGAACGGCGATGAGATCTGGGCTGCTGTTGCGCAGGACTACACCGCTCTGTCGGCTTACGCCTTCATGATCTTCAACCTGCTGTGCGCTCCCTGCTTCGCTGCTATGGGCGCCATCAAGCGCGAGATGAACAACGGCAAGTGGACCGCCATCGCCATTGGTTATATGTGCGCTCTGGCTTACTGCGCCGCTCTGGTGGTTTACCAGCTGGGCGGCATCATCACTGGTGAGGTCGGCTTCAACTTCTTCACCATCGTGGCTGCTGTGGTTCTGGTTGGCTTCATCTACCTGCTGGTCCGTCCCAACAAGTATGCTGGTGATAACGAGGTCAAAATCGACATCTCCAAGATCTAAAAGAACGCTTTGCACGGAAAGGGTGTGTTTTGTATGATGGAATTTCTCGCCGCGAACTTTAATTTGCCGACGATCATCGTGGGTGCTATCGTGTTTGGCGGTGTGGGCTGGATCACATGGCACTCCCACAAGCATGGCGGCGGCTGCAGTGGGTGCAGCGGCTGCGGCGAAGGCGGCTGCAATGGCAGTTGCAGCGGTTGCAGCGGCTGTCACTGAGCATTGAAATGATCCGCAAAGGGCGCGGGCTGGAACATTCGGCTCGCGCCCTTTTTTCAAAAGAAAAAAGTTAGCCTTGAGTAACATCAAAACGAAAGAGAGTGATCGGGATGGAACTTACGTCGGCGCATCTGCGCTATCTGCTGGCGATCTACGAAGTCTCACAGACCCATCTGGATATCAGCTCCCGCAGCATTGCCGAAAAGCTTGGCGTGACCAAGCCCTCGGTGGTGCGTATCATGAATCTGCTCATGGAGCGCGGCATGATCGTAAAGGAGCACTACGGCAAGATCTATATGACAGACCGTGGCATCTGGGTGGCAAAACAGGTGGATCGGGAGCTGAAAACGATCCTGACCCATTTCCCGCCGGTCAGTGAGCCGCTGAGCGAAGAAGAGCGCTTTACCGCTGCCCTTGCCATGACCAGTGCACTGCCGGAGCGCATCTTTACCGGCGAATATGAGCGTCTGTTTGGCAGTGATGCAGAAAAAGCAGAAACGGAGAAAGCCCAGTGATCAACAAAAAATTGCTGTCCTTTGACCGCGGTGCGCTGCGGTATGTGGGAGCCAATGTGGCTTTCCAATGGCTGGGGATGCTGTGCAACGTGATCTTTGTGCGGACCATTGCCCGGCTGGTGGGCGCAGCCTTTGCGGGCAGCCTGACCAGTGCACAGCTGTGGCAGAACCTTGTGCTCTGCCTTGCCACGGTGCCCATGCGCTTTGCCTTTACCATGCTGGCATCGGCCATGAGCGATCAGGCTTCCAAGGATGTCAAGCGCACCCTGCGCAGCAGCATCTACGCAAAGCTTGCCCGCCTTGGCCCCAACTACACCGAGACGGCGGCCACCAGCGAGGTGGTGATGCTGGCCAGCGAAGGTGTGGAGCAGATCGACACCTACTTTGCAAAATACCTGCCGCAGCTGCTTTACAGCCTGCTGGCACCCGTTACCCTGTTTGTGCTGCTGGTGGGTGTGCACGCACGGTCGGCCATCATCCTGCTGTGCTGCGTGCCGCTGATCCCCATGTCCATTGTGGCAGTGCAGAAGTTTGCCAAAAAGCTGCTGGCGAACTACTGGGGCGAATACACCACCCTTGGCGACAGCTTCCTTGAGAACATTCAGGGCCTGACCACCCTGAAAATTTATCAGGCCGACGGCTGGAAGCACGAGCAGATGAACGCGCAGGCTGAGCGCTTCCGCAAGATCACCATGAAGGTGCTCACCATGCAGCTGAACTCGGTGACACTGATGGACCTGATGGCTTACGGCGGTGCGGGCCTTGGCATCATCAGCGCGGTGGCTGCATTTGCGGAAGGCCGGCTGACCCTGACCGCCACATTGACCATCGTGCTGCTGGCGGCGGACTTTTTCCTGCCGCTGCGGCTGCTGGGCAGCTACTTCCACATTGCCATGAACGGTGCCGCTTCGGCAGAGAAGATCTTCAAGCTTCTGGCAGCGGAAGAGCCTGCCGACGGCGACCGCGTGCCCGGAGAGAATACGACTCTGAAGCTTGAGCATGTCACCTTTGGCTACGAGAAGGACCGCACCATCCTGAACGATGTCTCCTTTACCATTCCGCAGGGCAGATTTGTCTCGCTGGTGGGTGAGAGCGGCTGCGGCAAAAGCACCATTGCGGCGCTGCTGTCCGGCAGCCGCACCGGCTATACCGGCAGCGTGACGCTGGGCGGCGTGCCGGTGCAGGAGCTGCAGCAGGAACAGCGTCTGCGCACCCTGACGCTGGTGCCTCACAACGCCGCCATCTTCAAGGGCACGGTGGAGAGCAACCTGCGCATGGCAAAGCCGGACGCGGACGAGGCACAGCTCTGGGCGGCATTGGAACAGGTGAATCTGGCCGATTTCTGCCGCAGCCAGAACGGCCTGCAGACCGCTCTGCATGAGGGCGGCAGCAATCTTTCCGGCGGTCAGCGCCAGCGCCTTGCCATGGCGAGGGCCCTGCTGCATGATACGCCCATCTACCTCTTCGACGAGGCTACCTCCAACGTGGATGCCGAGAGCGAGAACGATATCATGCGGGCCATCCACAGTCTTGCCGGGAAAAAGACGATCATCCTGATCTCCCACCGTCTGGCAAACGTGGTGCACAGCGACTGCATCTATGCAATGAGCAATGGCCGGGTGATTGAGCAGGGCACCCACGCCGAACTGCTGGCCCAGCAGGGGGCTTATAGCCGCCTGTATCTGGCACAGCGGCAGCTGGAAACACTGGAAGAGGAGGATGCCTGAGCATGAACAAGAGCAATCATCGCAGCCCCTTTGCCATTGTGGGACGGCTGATCGTACTGGTAAAGCCCATGCTGCCCGTTATGCTGGCAGCGATTGTGATGGGTGTGGCAGGCCACTTCTGCGCCACCTTCATTACCATCTTCGGCGGCTTTGGCATCCTGCGTGCGCTGGGGCTTGCAAGCCCGGTGAGGACCGTGGGCACGGCCTTTGCCTGCATTCTGGTGTTTGCGCTGCTGCGCGGTGTTCTGCGCTATGCAGAGCAGGCATCCAACCACTATATCGCCTTCAAGCTGCTGGCCCTGATCCGCGATAAGGTGTTCGGTGCCTTGCGCCGTCTGACCCCTGCAAAGCTGGAAGGCCGTGACCGCGGCGACCTGATCTCGCTCATCACCGCCGATATCGAAGCGCTGGAGGTGTTCTATGCCCACACCATTTCGCCCATCTGCATCGCGTTCATCTGCGTCATCGGCATGACGGGCTTTGTGGGCAGCTGGCACATCCTGCCTGCGCTGGTGCTGCTGGCGGGCTATCTGCTGGTGGGCGTGGCCCTGCCGGTGTGGAGCGCAAAGCGCGGCGACCGTGCCGCCCGGGAGTACCGTCAGGCACTGGCCGATACCAACAGCTATGTGCTGGAAAGCCTGCGCGGCCTGAAGGATACCCTGCAGTATCAGGACACCGCAGCCCGCGCCGAGGGCATCACGGCCCACAGTGAGATGCTGGGCGAAAAGCAGAAGGCGATGAAATACCGCGAGGGCCTGACCGTGGCCATCACGAACACCTTGATCCTGCTCACGGTGCTGGCCGTGCTGGGTGTGAGCCTGAACCTTTACCAGAGCGGTAAAATGGGCGTGGAGGGCGTACTGGTGTGCACCCTTTCGGCCCTCAGCTCCTTTGGCCCGGTGGTGGCGCTGGCAAACCTTGGTGCCAGCCTGACGCAGGTGTTCGCCAGCGCAGACCGCGTGCTGGACCTGCTGGACGAACAGCCCGTCACCGCCGATGTGACCGACGGCACAGACACCGCATTTGCAGGTGCTGCGGCAGAGCATGTGAACTTTGCCTATGCCAATGAGGAGGTGCTGCATGACCTGAGCCTGACCATTCCGGAAAAGAAGATCGTGGGCATCACCGGCCGCTCCGGCAGCGGAAAGTCTACCTTCCTGCGGCTGCTGATGCGCTTCTGGGATGTATCCAGCGGCAGCATCCGCTTTGGCGCAGAGGATATCCGCCGCGTGAACACCGCCGCCCTGCGCGAACAGGAAAGCCTTGTGACGCAGGAGACCGAGCTGTTCGACGATACCATTGAGAACAACATCCGCATTGCAAAGCGGGATGCCACCCGGGAAGAGGTGAAAGCAGCCTGCAAAAAGGCTGCGCTGGACGGCTTTATCCACAGCCTGCCCAAGGGCTATGATACCCCGGTGGGTGAGCTGGGCGGTGCACTTTCCGGCGGCGAGCGCCAGCGCATCGGTGTGGCGCGTGCCTTCCTGCATGATGCACCCTTCCTGCTGCTGGACGAGCCTACCTCCAATCTGGACAGCCTGAATGAGGGCGTGATCCTCAAGGCTGTGCGGGCAGAGTGCAAAGACAAAACGGTGCTGTTGGTCTCCCACCGCAAGTCTACCATGGCTGCGGCAGATATCAGCTTTTCGGTGGAAAGCGGCCGGCTGAGCTGAAAACAGAACAGCGCAAACAAAAAAAGCCTGTCTCGCAAAAATGAGACAGGCTTTTTTGATGGAAAGCTCACTTCAGAGCATTCAAAATCTGGTTTGCAATGTACTGGTGGCCCTTAACGGTGGGGTGGCCGTCGGCAGCGGTCTGCGCACGGGGAATGTCCACATAGATCAAGCCTTCCTGTGTGGCAAGGTCTTTGGCAAAGCGGTTCAATTTGCTGAAATAACGGTTCCATGCGGGCAGCAGAGGCACCGGATTGGTGTAGCCCAGCAGCACGATTTTGGCATCCGGGTTCAGTGCGCGGATACCGGCCACGATCTGCGGCAGACTGTTGGTCACATTGGTATAGGCCTGATCGCAGATCTCATCCATGCCGCGGAACAGCAGGCGGTTGGTGGCGCGGCTCTCGTCAAAGGTAAGGGTCATACGGTTCAGCGCTTCGAGGAAGAGCCCCAGCTTCTGGAAGTTGAAATCACGCAGGGCACCGCTGACCATCAGTGCGGCAAGCTGCTCGCTCTTCCAGTTGGTGGCCTCGCCCAGACCTACGATGCAGGGCACCAGCGCGTCGTTGGAACCGATCTGGATGGAGATGATATCGGCCTTGCGCAGATACTCCTGATATTCCGGGTAGACGTAATATGCGCCGGAAGCCTGATTCATCTTGGGCATGGCGCTGTTCTGCACCATATCCAGCATGTCAGGGCTCATCAGGCCGGGCAGGCCCAGATTGATCGCGTGCTGGCGGTCCAGCCCAAGGCCCTTGCCCACAAGGGCGGTGTAGCATTGGGAAGGGTAGCCCTCAAAGTTCGGCTGCAGATCGTAGCCGATCTGGGCGATGTTGTATTTCATATCGGCAAGGCCGACACCGGAGGTGATGCTGTCGCCCAGCGCCACATAGGTGAGCTGCTGCTCCGGTTCGCCGGCTGTCTGGGCATCGGCGGGCAGGGCGGTCTCCTGCTCGGCAGGCGCTGCGGTCTGCTCCTGCTGCACCTCTGCTGCTTCGGCGGCAGGCAGCTCCGTCTGTTCGTCGGCAGCAAATGCAGGCATGGCCAGCAGCACAAGCGCTGCCGCTGCGGCCAGAAAGCTGGCAAACTTTTTGTTTTTCATTGTAATTCCTTCTTTCTGGAATGACTGCACCTGTGCGGCACAGCTGTTGTCTCTATGATAAAATGGAAAGTAAAAATTGTCAACTGACAAAATTCAAAAAATTGCGGCCATCGCTGCGTCCGTATTCTGCGGTTCCTTCCATACAAAAAAGCTCTCCCTTTCGGGAGAGCTCAGTGTCTGAAAAATTACAGGGTGAAGTTCAGGATCAGTAATCGCGGGGAGTGATCTCTTCTTCCAGCTTGCGGTAGTCCACCTTGCCAACAGGGGTAAAGGGCATTTCGGAGATGAACTTGTAGCCCACCGGCTGCACATACTCCGGCAGCTCTTCATTGCACAGCTGGCGCAGTTCCCGCACGATCTGGCGCTTTTTCTTGTCGCCTTCCGGGTCCAGCACCACGTAGACGAAGGGCAGGCGGCCCTGCACATGGTCCTTATCGGTGCAGCCCACCACCGAGCACTGATGCACGGCCGGGTGGCGGCTGATGACGTTCTCGATCATGGACGGGAACACCTTGAAGCCATCGTGACGGATGATCATGCGCTTGATGCGGGAATCCAGATACACAAAGCCGTCCTCGTCCATGTAGCCGACATCGCCGGTGTGTGCCCAAATCTGGCCGTCTGCATGGCGGCGCAGGATCATGTCGGTCTCCTCGGGCTTATTGTAGTAGCCCTTCATGACGGTGGGGGTGCAGATGCAGATCTCGCCGCGCTCACCGATGGGCAGTTCGGTCTCGGTGCCAGGCTCAAAAATGGACACCACCGTGTTCAGCATGGGAATGCCCACGCTGCCGGGCTTGGTCACGTTGCCGGCGGCAACGGTAGCGGCAGAGGCGACCTCGGTCATGCCGTAGCCCTTGGCCAGCGGATACTCCACGTTGTGTGCCTTCAGGAACTCGTTCACGGTCAGCTCAGCGCCCAGCGGCAGCGAGTCGCCGCCGGCGGCATAGTTGCGGATGAAGGAGAGATCCTTCTTCTTCTTGAGCAGCGGAGAAGCTGCCATCTGCTGGTAGTGGGCCGGAACGCCGAACATGTGCTCGGGCTTGTGCTTCCAGATCAGTGCGCCCAGCTTGTCGGGGTCCAGATTGGGGATGATGACGACATGCAGGCCCATGACCAGCGGCATGTGCACGCCGCAGGCATAGCCGTAGGCAATGAACGGAGGCATGACGTTCATCAGCTTCTGGCCGCGGCAGAACAGGTTGCTCTGGGCGATGAATTCGTGGGCCAGAGAGTTAAAGCAGTCGTCGGTCAGCATAACGCCCTTGGGCGAACCGGTGGTGCCGCCGGTGTGCACCACCACGCAGGCGTGCTGCGGGTCGTAGGGTTCGGCGTTCATGCTCTGATCCTTGCCCTGTGCAATAAAGTCCTTCCAGTGGATCACATTGGACTTGTAGCGGTTCTTATCGGGGTTGGTCAGCTTGTAGCCGACGGCCAGATGCAGCGGCAGAGAGTCTGCGGGGCTGATGACCAGAACGCGCTCCACATTGGTGCGCTTTTCTGCCTTGTGGCAGCGCTCATAGGTCACATTCAGGCAGATCAGCAGGCGGGAATCCACCTCCTCGATGTACTCGTGGATGCCCTCAACGCTGTAGCGCGGGTCCACCAGATTCAGCGTTGCGCCGATCATATCGACAGCGTAGAAGGCATAGATCACCTCGGGGGTCATCACGCTGACAACGGTGATGATGTCGCCCTTCTTCACGCCGAGAGCACGGAAGGCGGCCGCGGTTTTCTTGACATTCACAAAGAGGTCTGCAAAGGTGAATTTGCGGCCATAATACTCCAGAGCGGTCTCGCTCAGATGGTTCTTGTTCTGATGGCAGAGATACTCAAAGGCGCTGCACTTGGGCAGGGGCATGTCGATGTATTTCTGGTCATAGTACTTCAGCCAGGGCTTCGCAGTGGACGCATAGAGCGGTTCACGCTGTTCAGTAGTCATAGAATAAAGTCCTCGTTTCTTTCTTTCTTCTTCTTTTCATTGCCAAAAGCCGACAACTTTGCAAAGAAGATGAAAGCCGCCGGTCAGAACACGCTAATAACTCAAAAATCAGAATCAATGATGCAGATTCTATTGTAGTGGAGCTGCCGGAGAATGTCAAGAAATAAACTTTGAATGTTGCGTAAAAGTGCCGTAAAACAACGGTTCCTCCCGAAATGTCGGGGGTCAGCGCGGCAGCCACTGTTCGGCTTCGGCAGCGCTGCACAGTACAAAATGCTCAGGCCGCAGTTCGCGCCACTGGGGGGCCTCTCTGGAGTAGTCGTGCATGGCGGGGTCGTACACCAGCAGCTTTTTCTGCCGCTCCCGGCGGGGGTCCGGCATGGGAATGGCGGAAAGCAGGCTGCGGGTATAGGGGTGGATGGCGTGGGCTGTCAACTCTTCGGCCCCGGCCAGCTCCACGATGCGGCCCTTGTGGATGACGGCGATGCGGTCGGAGATGTAGCGCATCACGGAAAGATCGTGGGCGATGAACAGGTAGGTGATGCCGCGTTCCTTCTGCAGGCGGCGCAGCAGGTTCAGCACCTGTGCACGGATGGACATATCCAGTGCGCTGATGGGCTCATCGGCAACGATGAACTCCGGCTCCACGATCAGGGCCCGGGCAATGCCGATGCGCTGGCGCTGTCCGCCGGAAAATTCGTGCGGGAAGCGGGAGGCAAATTCCGGCAGCAGACCCACGTCCAGCAGAGCCTGACGCACCTTTTCCTCCTGCTGGGCGGTGGAAAGATCAGGCCGGACGTTCTGCAGGCCTTCGCCCACGATGTAGCTCACCTTGGCGCGCTCGTTCAGCGAGGACTGCGGGTCCTGAAAGATCATCTGGATCTCTTTGATGATCTGCCTGTCCAGCTGGCGGGAAATTCTGCCGTTGATCTTCTGGCCTTTATAAAGGATCTCGCCGCCCGAGGTGGGCAGAATGCGCAGGATGGCCCGGCCAATGGTAGTTTTGCCGCTGCCGCTTTCGCCTACAAGGCCGAAGGTCTCGCCCTTATAAATTTTAAAGTTGGCATCCTGCACAGCTTCATATGCTTTTTTGCCGGAGCCGTAGGTTACGTTCAGGTGGTTCACTTCCAAAAGAACTTCGCGTTCATTTTCCATCTTACAGCCCCTCCTCTCGCAGCATTTTTACCGCAGCAGGCGGCTCGATCTTGGGCGCCCGGGGGTCCAGCAGCCATGTTTTAGCCTTGTGGGTGGGCGTTACCTTAAAGTAAGGCGGGCGCTTGACAAAATCGATCTTCAGCGCCTGCGGGTTGCGGGGTGCAAAAGCATCGCCGCGAATTTCCGCAAACAGGTTTGGCGGTGTGCCCACGATGTTGAACAGGTCCTCGCCCTTCACGCCCATCTGCGGCATACTGGAAAGCAGCGCCCATGTGTAGGGGTGGCGGGGATCGTAATAAATTTCGTCAGCAGTGCCGATCTCCACAATGTCGCCTGCGTACATCACAGCCACGCGGTCTGCAATGTTTGCCACAACGCCCAGATCGTGGGTGATCATGACGATGGTCAGATCGTACTTGAACCGCATTTCCTTCAAAAGCTGCAAAATCTGGGCTTGAATGGTCACGTCCAGTGCGGTGGTCGGCTCGTCGCAGATCAGGATCTTGGGGCTGCAGGCCACCGCAATGGCAATGACCACACGCTGGCGCATGCCGCCGGAAAACTCGTGCGGGTACTGCTTAAAGCGCTTTTCCGGGTCAGAGATGCCCACATCCCGCAGGTATTCCAGCGTTTTTTCCTTGGCGGCAGCACCCTTTAAGCCCTGATGCAGGGCAACGGCTTCCATGATCTGTGCCCCGATGGTCTTCAGCGGGTTCAGGCTGGTCATGGGGTCCTGCATGACCATGGCGATCTCTCGGCCACGTACCCGCAGCCAGTCCTTTTCGGTTCTGAGGTCAGAAAGGCGCAGCGGCTTGCCGTCCGCCATGCCGTAGTAATCAATGGTGCCGCTGGTAATGGAGCCGTTGGCATCCAGCAGGCCCATGAAGCTCTTGGTAAAAACGCTCTTGCCGGAGCCGCTCTCGCCTACGATGGCAAGCACCTCTCCCTGATAGAGGTCAAGATCGATGCCACGGATGGCGTGCAGCACTTTTCCACGCAGGTTGAACTGGATGTTGACATCTTTTGCGGAGAGAATGAGCTGGTTGTGTTCCATGATACCTCCTCCTTACTGCAGATGGTTCTTCGGATCGGCAGCATCCGAGAAGGCGTTGCCGATCAGATAGAACGCAATGGTAACAAAGCTCAGGATGAGGGTGGGGTACAGCAGCTGGTAGCGCAGCCCGGCCTGCATCATCACCTTGCGGCCGTCGTTGACCAGGTTGCCCAGCGAGGGGGTCTCCACGGACAGGCCCAGACCGATGTAGGTGATGAACACCTCGTTGCCAATGGCTTCCGGGATGGTAAGGGCCATGCGAAGCATGATGACCGAGACGAGGTAGGGCAGCAGGTTGCGCAGCACGATACGGATGGTGGGCGTGCCGATGCAGCGGGAAGCCACATTATAATCCCGGTCGCGGATAATGAGGATCTGGTTGCGGATGAAGCGTGCCATTTCGATCCAGCCCTTGATGGCCATGCCAAGGACCATGGTCCAGATGCTGGGGGTGGCTACATAGGAAATGAGGATCAGCACGATGGCGGTGGGAATGTTATCGAAGATGTTGTACAACTCGGTGAACACAAAGTCCAGCCCGCGCACATAGCCCCACAGCACACCGGCGGTAATGCCCACCACAGCTTCGATGAGGGCCACGAAGAAGGCGATAGTCAGACTGGTGCGTGCACCGGCCCAGATGCGTGCCCACAGGTCCTGACCGATGGAGTTGGAACCCCAGATAAAGCCGTCCTGCCCAGGGGCGATGTTGCGGTACTGGATGCCGGTCACAGGGTCCACGGCGCACAGGTTCGGGTCTGCCTGACCGGGCAGGTGGGGCTGGATGAAGGCAAAGGCAACCACGACCACCAGCGCGATCAGCAGGGCCACGGCGAACTTGTTCTTGAAAAAGGCACGGAAGGTGCTGCCCCAGTAGCTGTAGTTGGAGCTGGCGGTGGCTTCGGCCTGTTCCTCACTGAACCCGGCGGGGGTGAACAGCTCATCCTCCGGCAGATTTTCCCAGCCGGTGCGGCGCTGTGCCTGAGCAGCATTCAGCTGGTCCTCCAGCTGCTTCGATTTTTCGCGTTTCAGAAAAGAGAGCATCAGCGTCCACCTTCTTTCTTGCCAAAGTTGATGCGGGGATCAATGAGTACCATGAGCACATCGCCCAAAATCAGGCCGATGATGCCCACGCAGGCGTACAGCAGCACGATGCCCTGCACCATGGTATTGTCGTGGCGCTGCACACAGGTGACCAGCAGGCCGCCCATGCCCGGGATGCTGTACAGGCTTTCGATGTAGATGGAGCCGACGACGGTGTTCAGGAATGCGGAGGGAATGTACTGCACCAGCGGCACCATGGCGTTGCGGAATACGTGGTGCAGGGCGATATTGTTCTCGCTCACGCCCTTGGCGCGGGCCAGCTTGACGTAGTCCTTGTTGCTCTCGTCCACCATATAGCGGCGCAGCCACATGGCGTAGAACGCAAGGTTTGCAAGGCTCATGCTGCACACCGGCAGCACCCAATAGCGCCAGTTGGCGGCATCGAACAGCAGGCCCACGCCCATGGCGGTGGTGCCGTACATCTGGATATACAAAAAGTACACTGCCGCAGGCACCGCCTGAATGAGCACGATGAATGCCGTGCCCAGCTTATCCGGCCAGCGACCCTTATAACGGCCCATGACAAGGCCCAGCGGGATGCCCAGCACAAGGCTCAGCAGCATGGCCAGCACACCCATTTCGATGGAAATGGGCAGCTTCTGGGCAAGGATCTTGGTCACGGGAGCGTTGAGCTTGTAAATGTGGCTCACGCCCAGATCACCGTGCAGCGCATCCCGCCAGAAATGGCCGATCTGCACCGGAAGCGGGTCCAGCAGGCCCATGGACTGCAGCCCGGCCTGGATCTGTGCCTCGGTCATTTTTTCGTAGTTTGCAAAGTAGCCTTCCACCGGCATGAGCCGCAGCAGGCAGAACACCAGCGTCACAATGACGAACAGGGTCAGAATGGAGCGCCCGATGCGTTTTGCGAGATATTGCACCATAGCTGTGCACCTCTCTTTTCTTTATAAATACAGATAAGTATAGAATAACGCAAAATCTTACGTTTGGAAAGTGATTTGTGAGTTTTTGCGGGAAAAATGGGGAGCAAACAAAAACTCCCTCAGCCTTTGCTGCGCAAAGCCAGCTCCCTCGGGGAGGGAGCCCTTGGCATGACGGGAAAGTTTCCGGTTTCGCCAGAGGCCCCATCCCAGAGGGGGCTGTCTGCGCAGCAGACTGGGGGAGTTTCCGATTCAGTTTTTACCGGGCGTCGCGGTTCTGGTTGTACTCCTCCATGGAAACGTAATGGTCGAGGATGTGCACGCCCTTCAGACGGTTGGTGGAAAGGCCTGTGGGCGCGTACTGGCCCTCCCACAGGTTCAGGCGGGTGGCAATGTAGGGCGGCACCGGCATCCCCAGCGGGATGACCAGTGCGTTCTCAATGAGGAAGGCTTCGGCATCCGCAAAGGCTTCGTACCGGGCATCCAGATCCTCGGTGATGGTCTTGGCGTTCTCCACCATGGACATGTACTGCATCACGAGGTCGGCGGTCTCGCCGGTCACGATGCCGTCCTCCACGCCGGTGCGCAGGAAGCTGTAGCAGGTGCCGCGGTCGCCGGCTTCCTGATAGAAGGGGTACACCTCGGTCTCGGGGTCGGAGTAATCGGCACCCCAGTAGTAGGACATCAGCTGGTAGGCACCCACCCGGCGCACCGCGTTCAGGAAGTTGTCGGACGGACCCTGCGTGATGATGATGCTGATGAAGTCGAAGCCGTCGTTCAGCACGGCTTCCACCTGCTGCTTGAACACCTGACACTGCTTGTCCCAGTCCACCACAGCGGGGTTGTACGGATACTGAATCTTGATGGGGAAGGTGACACCGGCGGCGGTCAGCTCTTCCACGGCGGCATCACGGTACTCTTTGGCCTTGGCTTCGTCAAAGAAGTCGGAGAGGTTTGCAAGGCCGCCGCACTCAGTATAATCCACGCCTTTGCTGTTGGCACAGAAGGACGGCGGAGTGATGGTGTGCAGCTTGTAGTTATCGTAGCCTTCCGGCGCGGTGACGGCCAGCGTGACGGAGGGATTGATGGCATACAGGAAAGCCCTGCGGAAGTTGGTGGAGTTGATGGCCTTGGCCCAATTGTCCGGCTCGTACTGGGCATCCACGCCGGTCACGGTCCAGTTGGAAAATTCGTGGCGGTAGGGCAGGAAGTTGAAGATGTAGAAGTAGCTCTTGCCGGTTTCCGGGCGCTCCATGGAAACCATGTCCTTGGTGGTGTCGTCGGCCAGCCAGCTGTCCAGAATGTCGGAGCTGATGGTAGCCTGATCGATCTCGCCGCGCTTGACCATCTCCGGGCCGCTGATCAGCTCTTCCTGATTGTAGATGTAGCGCACCGTGTCGATGTAAACGCTGTCGGCATCGTAGTTTTCGGGGTTCTTCTTCATCACCCAGTTTTCCAGCGGAGTGTACTCGGCCAGATAGAACGCGCCGCAGCTGCAGGCGGTCTCGGCACTGGTGCAGAACTGGTCGGCAAACTCCTCCAGCAGCGGGCCGTAGGCGGGCTCGTAGGGAGCGTAGCTCAACAGGCTGAGAAAGCCCGGGAAATCAAAGTTCAGGGTGTAGGTCAGGGTGTGCTCGTCCACAGCCTTCACGCCCACGGTGGAAAAATCCACAGCCGGGTATTCGGTGGTGGTGCCGTCGGCGGCAGCGGCGGTCACGGTGCCGTTGGCATCAATGGCGTAGGTAGTGCCGTCCTCGGCCACGGTGCCGTTATTGGCGTTGTTGCGGTAAACGCAGTAGTTATAGTAGTCGTCCGCACCGGCCACATAGGGGGTGACAAGGCTTGCAGTAGAGGAAGCGTAGTCCGGGTTCAGCACATAGGCCAGCGCATCCACAAAGTCCTGCGCGGTCACAGGGCCAAGCACCTCGCCGTTGCAGTCCACCCAGTTCTCATCCCGCAGGTGGAACGTCCATGTCAGGCTGTCGGCATCCCACTCCCAAGCAGTGGCAAGGCCCTCCCGGATCTTGCCGCGGTTGTCGTACTCCACCAGCGTGTCGATGCACTGAGTGCCGTGGTAAAGGTCCGGGTCAGCTGAGCAGACCAGATAGTTCAGGGTGGCGGGCTGACGGGAATACAGCACGGTGTAGGTGGAGCTGCTGCCGGCAGCGCCGGTGCTGCCGCCATTGGAAGCGGAAGAGCCGCCGCAGCTGCTCAGCAGACCAGCCGCTGCTACAGAAAGGGCGGCTGCGCCGCTGCCTTGCAGGAACTGGCGGCGGGAGATGGAATGAGCCATAGTAAAATCCTTCTTTCGTAAGATCTTGGCAAAAGCTTGCTTCGTGCTTTGGGATAAGAAAGGGGTAACGGAAATAGCTCCGTTACCCCTTTGTAACAGTCGGTGGCCACGGTGCGTGGTCTTATGGTCAGTATAGCATTGAATCTGTGCGCCGTCAATCGTTTTTCGGTGTGTCGGGCACATCCTTTTCTGCGGTGTTTTCCGGTGCGGCAGCAGGGGTTTCGTCCAGCGCGGCGGGGGCTGCTTTTTCCGGGGTCAGTGCTGTGATCACGGAACCGGCCGCAGCAGGCACGGCAGCGGCCGCAGCGGTTTCTGCGGGGGCGGCAGCCGTCTGTACAGCTGTCTCAGCAGCGTCGGCACCGGCTTCGGCTGCTGCCTTGGCGGCTTCCTCTGCAGCCTTTTTGGCTTCGCGCTCCTCACGCAGCTGCTTTGCCTTGGCAGCGGCTTCTTCCTGCCGCTTTTTGGTGCGGGCCTTGATGCGGCACACGGTGCACACACCATCCACACTGCCCGGCGCAATGGGCTTGCCGCATTCCTTGCACAGGGTCTTGGTGCATTTGTGTACACTTACCGGGCCAAGGGTGGTGAGCTGGCGCAGCTTCATGCCGTTGATGCCATGGTTGGAGCAGGAGGCCACGCACACCTCGCACTCGCTGCACTTCCACGGCGTGATGACGATGCGGGTCTGGCCGTCGGGCAGATCCTCCAGCTTCAGCGCACCGGCGCGGCAGGCCTTTTCGCACTTGCCGCAGCCAAAGCATTTATCGGTAAAGTTGGGCAGGTAGTAGCCGTACTTCAGCGGCGTTTCCATGGATGCCTTCAGCTGCTTTGTGCGCTGGTGCAGCAAAAGGCGGAAATCCACACCGCCGTCGTCCTCGCTGTGCAGGCCGGGCAGCATCTGCAGCAGCTTTTTGGTGCCACTTTTGGAGCCGTGGCTCACCTGCTCAAACATTTCGCGGCGGCTCAGCTCCTTTACGTGGTAGAGCGCTTCGTCCGGCTCGTAGGCCAGAGTGAACCGTGCCTCGAACATGGGCTGGCCAAAGAAATCCACAAGCCTTGTCAGCTCCTTGCGCAGCTGGGCGGCGCACAGGTCGTTCTCACATTCACCGCAGGGGGTCAGGTCCAGCACGATCTTTTTGTTCAGGGCAAGGTAGGCCAGTGTCTCCCATGTGAGGGCAGAGATGCAGGTGCGCACCATGGAATTTTTGCGGGTGGACTTTTCGCAGCCGATCCAGATGGTGTCATTGTCGGTATCGGCGGCAGAGGTGTCCCGCTGCACCTGCTCCGGCGAAGGGATGATGCAGCCGCTGCGGCAGGCAGAGACGCACAGGCCGCACTCGGTACAGGGGTCCCAGTCCTTCACAAGGTTCGGGCGGGTAAAGATCTGTTCGCCATAGGGGCAGATATCCTTGCACTCGGTGCAGGGCTTGCGATGGGGATGCAGGTTCCAGCACTGGCGGCGGTTGATCTCGGGATGGGTAGTTTTCATCAGCATATCCATCGCGGTGCGTGTAAAAAAGCCCATAGTTTACTCCTTTTCCACAACCGAAGTGATGTTTGCGTGGTCGATCAGGAAACGCTGCACCTTCTGAGTGGTCACGGCAGAGGCCACAGCGTCCCGGCTGAGCACATTGCGGATCTCGGCTTCCGGGGTATCGTGCAGCTTGGAAAGGCGGACGTACTCGGCATCCACCTCTGCGTTGGACACGGTGATCTGTTCGGCCTTGGCTATGGCCTGCACCGCAAGGATGCTGCGCATCTTGCGCTCGGCATCCCGGCGGAAGGCGGCGCGCACCTCGTCCGGTGTGGTCTGGCCTGCCTTGCAGTACAGCTCCATGGTCATTTTGCTGCGGCGCAGCCGTTCGCGCAGGGCGTTCATGTCATGGTCGGCATTCTGGTCCAGAATGGCGTTATCCAGCTCCGCCGTCAGGTTGGCACCGGCCATGCCCAGCAGGGCGGCTCCGGCAATTCGGTCGGCGTTGGCCTCGTGGGAGCGGCGCTTCTTTTCGCGGATGCTCTCCTTCAGGGCATCCACCGTATCAAAGCCCAGTGTCTTGGCAAAGGCATCGTCCAGCGGTACAGGCTGCTTTTGCTCCACGGTGTGCAGGGTGATGGCGAATTGCGCCGTCTTGCCGGAAAGCTCCGGCACCCGGAACTCGGCGGGATAGGTAAAATCGAATCGGAAGCTCTCGCCTGCTTTGTGGCCGTACACGGCATCCTCGGCGGCGGGCATCAGCTGACCGGTGCCCAGCACCACGGTCACATTTTCCATTTTGCTTTCCGGGATGGGCGCGCCGTCCATGAAGCCCTCAAAATCCAGCGTGACGCGCATCCCGCGCGCGGCGGACTTTTCCACCGGTGCAAAGGGGGCGCGGGTGCGGGTGAGGTTCGCCGCCTCCAGCTCCACGGCCTTTTCCGATACCGGGCGCACCCGGCGGGTGAATTCCAGCCCCTTGTATTGGCCCAGCGTGACCTTGGGCAGGGCGTTTGCATTCTGTTCCATGGGAAATACTCCTTTTATATCCAAAGCGTTTGCAATTCAAAGTCCATGTCCGGCAAGCCAGGCTTCCGCCACCTGCGAGAACATTTCGGGGTAGAGGGCATCCTCCTGCGCGAAGGCATCCAGATAATATTCCACCTCAGCCCGGTCGGCAGGCTCGGTGCGCTCCCACACGGTGAACACGGTGCCGTTGCCCATGTCAAAGCTGGCGGCCTGCGTAAAGTGCTCATCCCGCGCGGCGCAGAAGAGGGCATTCCACCGGCCGGAAAGCTCGCCACCGCTGACAAAGGTCTGGGGGAGCGGCTCTGCAGTGAGCACATACTTCGCCTCAAAGAACCGCACCGGGAACTCGTGGGTGCCCGGGATGGAGATGCCGGCGGCCAGCTTGCCCTGCAGCTGGATGTCCGGCAGGGCGGCGTACTGGAATATGTCCGAGTTGTACAGCATATCGTGGGGGATCATGTAGGCGAACTCGCCCTTTTCCGCATCGCAGTGGGCATCGATCCAGTCGTCCACGCGCTGGATCTGGGCGGCATCGGTGCGGTCGTAGGTGAGCTTGTCCAGCCGGACGAATTCCGACACGGCCTTGAGGGGAAAATGATCCACCACAAAGCCCGGCAGAGCAACGGTGGTCAGCGGCGAGCAGCGCACGGACACCGCAAACACCATGGTAAAGCCCCAGTAGAAGAGCTTGACGGCGGTGTGCTTTTTCAGGCCGTCGGCCAGTGCGGCGGAACCAACGAGGAACAGCAGCAGCCACCCAGGCACGAACAGCAGCATCTGGTGGGAGCCGGTGTTCTGTACCCGGGTGAACAGCACAAGGCTCACCAGCAGCTCTGCCCCTGCAAGACAGGGCAGGGCAGGCAGACGGCGTTTTGCGGCAAACCACAGCCCTATTCCGATGAGGATGAAGTTCAGTAAACCGATGCGCAGTGTCTGTGCGGCCAGCTCCAGCGTGATGCCGCCGAAGTTGTAGTAAGAGTAGCGCCCGGCGTAGTCAAAGCTTAAAATTTTGCGCACCATGGGCAGAAGCAGCAGCACCATGGCCCCGGCCGCACACAGGCCGAACGCCACCAGCCGTACCATGCGGTGCACAGCGCGGCTGGGTTGGCCATCTTTTGCCAGCCGGATGCTGGAAACTGCCAGCATCAGCACGTAGGCAAAGCAGTAGCCCACCACAAAATATAAGTACCAGCGCCGGGTGAGGATGATGCCCGCCGTGGCGGCGAAGATGAGCAGATAGCGGGGCAGGTCGATGCCGTCAAAGCGGTAGTCCAGTGTAAGCAGCATAAGCATGAAGGCAAAGATCAGCCCGAACCAGTCCGGCTGGCCCAGCACCGCCGACATGCGCACGAACGGGAAGGTAGCGCACCACGAAAAGCCGATGAGGAAATACCAGAACCGGTTCTTTACCCGTAGCATCCGGCCCACCTTGACCGTCAGGCCCGCCAGCAGCACCAGCAGGCTGGGCAGTACGCTGAATACCTGACAGAATGCGTAGTCATCGCCGGTCTTGCCGCTCAGGCAGAACGGGAACTCGGTGAACAGGGTGATGAAATTCGTATAGTCCTCGGTGATGGAATCGAGGAGAAACCGGAAGCCTGCGCCTGTGCTCTGGGCAAAGGCGGCTTCGGCATGATACTGCTTTAGAATGTAGTTTACGTAGTCCCAGTGGTAGAGGAAGGTGCGGCTGCCGAGGGTCCAGTAAAAGTAAAGCACGGCCGCTGCCCACAGGCCCACCAGCACCGCCTTGTGGAACAGGTCCAGCTCCACACCGGCCCGGCGCAGCACCAGCAGCGCCAGTGCAAACAGCGCTGCATTGCACCACAGGCTCAGCAACGGGAAAAACAGGCCGCTGCCCGGTGCGGCAAGGCCGAATACGATAAGCGCCAGCGCCCCGGCAGCAAGGCCCAGCCAGACCTTGCCAAGGACAGACAGACGGGAAACGATTCCACTCATCCCAAAAACCTCTCAGCTGCAGAATATCACAGCTACAGTATAGCAAGCAAAATCTGCACTGTCCAGCCGCTGTGCACGGAAAACAACAAAATGTCCCGCCGCTTTGAACGCAGACGGGACATTTTAAAACGAATATTACTTGTTGGAATTGGCTGCGGCCTTTGTGCTGCGGGCAGCGCGGCGCTTTGCGTTCAGGGCCTTGTTGGCGCTGATGCGGGCCGCATCGGGGTTCGGGGCCTCCGGCGCAAGGCGCAGCAGGCAGCTGCCCATGGCAGGCAGGTCTACTGTAAGGGTATAGTCCCGACCAAACACACCGCCATCGGTGGTGTGAAGCTTTGTCTTGCGGCGGCCCTTCAGTGCACCGCCCCACTCGGGGGATTCGGTGTTCAGCACCTCCTCGGCACTGCAGGGAAAGCGCAGATACAGCGGGAACTTTTTGTGGGCGTGGTCCTGCGTGTTCATGATGCACAGCAGGCTTTCGCCCCGGCCCTTGCGCAGCCATGCGTACACGCCCTCGTTGCGGCTCTCGCAGGCCACCCACTCAAAGCAGTCGGGGTTGTACTCGCCATCGTAGAGGGCGGGCTCGGTGGAGTAGACCCGGCTCAGGTGGGCAAAGTATTTCTGGAAGGCATCGTGGAAGGGATATTTCAGCAGATCCCAGTCCAGCTCCCGCTTTTCGTCCCACTCCCGGAAGTGTCCCATCTCGTTGCCCATGAAGTTCAGCTTCTTGCCCGGGTGCATGTACATATAAAAATAGAGGGTGCGCAGCTGGGCGCATTTTTCCGCATAGGTGCCCCACAGCTTATCGATGATGGTCTTTTTGCCGTGCACCACCTCGTCGTGGCTCAGCGCCAGCAGATACAGCTCGTTGTAGAAGTAGTGCATGCTGAAAACGATCTTGCCGTAGGCATTTGGCCGCTCACCGAAGGGGGTGGCAAAATAGTCCAGTGTGTCGTGCATCCAGCCCATGTCCCACTTGTAGTCGAAGCCCACGCCGTCGTAGCGGGTGGGTGCTGTCACCTTGAGGAAGTTGGTGGAGTCCTCGGCGGTGTAGATGCCGGTGGGCCAGCGCTCGTTCAGGCCGTGGTTCAGGCTGCGCAGAAAGTTCACGGCACCCTCGTTCACGCCGCGGTTCGGGTCGCCCTGCCAGTACAGCGCGCGGGAGATGGCATCCATACGGATACCGTCGCAGTGGTATACGTCCATCCACAGGGCGGCAGCGCTGTTCAAAAAGCTGCACACCTCGCGGCGGTAGTAGTTGAAGTTGCAGGTGCCCCACTCGCTGTGGCCCACATCGCTGTCGTACTCGTAGAGGTGGGTGCCGTCAAACTTTGCCAGAGCGTCGGCGTTGGCGGCAAAGTGCACCGGCACAAAGTCCATGATGACGCCGATGCCCATGCGGTGGCAGGCGTTGACGAAGCCGGCAAACTGGGCGGGAGTGCCGTAGCGGCTGGTAACGGAAAAGTAGCCGGTGGTCTGGTAGCCCCAGCTGCCATCGAAGGGATGTTCGGCCAGCGGCAGCAGCTCCACATGGGTAAAGTGATGGTCCAGCAGCCAGGGAATCAGCTCCTTGGCCAGCTCCTCATAGTTGTACCAGCCGTCTGAGCCGTCCTCCTGCTTGCTGCCGGGCTTGTGCCGCCAGCTGCCAACATGCATCTCGTAGATGTTCAGCGGGCGGTTGCGGCATTTGTCGCGGCGCTCCATCCATGCACTGTCATCAAAATGAAAGTCCAGTTTTACCAGACGGCTGGCCGTGCCCGGCCGCAGCTCGGTGGAAAATGCGTAGGGGTCGCTGCGCATCACCACACTGCCGTCGGCACCATGCACCCGGTATTTATAAAGGTCGCCCTCTGCAAGGCCGGGGACGAATGCGCTCCACACGCCGGTATCGGCTTTTTCCATGGGCACGCCTGCCTCCCAGCCGTCGAAGCCGCCGCAGACTTCCACTGCTGTGGCACCGGGGGCCCACACCGCAAAGCGCCACCCTTTGGTGCCGTTGTCGGAGCAGGGATGCGCACCAAGGATGCGGTAGGCATCAAAGCAGTCTCCATTGAAGAATTCACGGGGAATGGCGGGGTAATTCATGCAAAGATCTCCTTACATTCTATGATAGGCAGCGCCCGGCGGCACTGCATGTGACACAGGTGTTTGGGCAATATATCCAATAAAAACAAGACGAAATGGGGCATAGTGGCTGATATTCTTGTAAATTCTTGACAAAAATCAGCAAATATTAACATGCTTTACAGATTCTGTGCTATACTATTCCTGCCGCCGCAGTGGGCGGAGGCTGATTTTTTTGTATGGGAGCGGTATGAACAATGGCTTGGTATGACAACGCGGTATTTTATCACATCTATCCTCTGGGGCTGTGCGGCTGCGCACACGAGAACGATGGGCAGGCGGTGCCCGGCGCGTTTAATAAACTGAACGCATGGGCTGAGCACGCAGCGGACATCGGCTGCACGGCCATTTATATCGGCCCGCTGTTCGAGAGCGGTTCCCATGGCTACGACACCATCGATTACCGGCTGGTAGACCGCCGCCTTGGCACGAACGCAGAATTCAAGGACTTTGTGGCCCGGTGCCATGCCCGGGGACAGAAGGTGATCGTGGACGGCGTGTTCAACCATGTGGGCCGCGATTTCTTTGCGTTTCAGGACCTGAAGGCAAACCGCGAGAACGCCCGCTATAAGGACTGGTTCTGCGATGTGAATTTCTGGGGCAACAACGAGTACAACGACGGCTTTTCCTACGGAAACTGGGGCGGCTTCAATCTGCTGGTCAAGCTGAACCAGCGCAACCCGGAGGTGCAGAACTACCACTACGATACCATCCGCTTCTGGGTGGATGAATTTGACATTGACGGCATCCGTCTGGACGCAGCCGATGTGCTGGACTTTGACTTTATGCGCGGTCTGCGCCGCCTTGCCAACGAGGTAAAGCCAGAGTTCTGGCTCATGGGCGAGGTGATCCACGGCGATTACAGCCGCTGGGCAAACCCGGAGATGCTGCACTCGGTGACCAACTACGAGCTGCACAAGGGCCTGTGGAGCGGCCACAACGACCACAACTATTTCGAGATCGCCCACACCATGCGCCGTCTGCAGGGCCTGTGCCACGATACCCGGCTGTATCTGTTCTCGGACAACCACGATGTGGAGCGCCTGCCCAACAAGCTGCGCAACCGGGAGCACATCCGCCACATTGCAATTCTAGTATATACGCTTTGGGGCATTCCGTCCATCTATTATGGCTCAGAATTTGGCATTGAAGGCAAAAAAGAGTGGGGAAGCGACTGGCCGCTGCGCCCCTGCCTGGAACTTTCCGACTTCAGGGACGCTGAGACCACCAACCCTGTCACCAGCGTGTATGCCGCACTGGGCAGACTGAAGGCGGAGCTGCCGGAGCTGACCGACGGCGAGGTGAAAGAGCTGCAGCTCACCACCCAGTGCTATGCCTTTGCCCGGGTGCTGGATGGAAAGGCCTGCGTCGTGGTGCTGAACAACGGCGACAGTCCCGCACAGCTGGAATTTCAGCTGCCGGTGGAGGCATCCGCTGCAAAGGACCTGTTGGCCGACACGGTGGGCGCACAGCCCGTTTTGACCAGCATGGAGTGGGGCCGCATGAAAGTGCAGCTGCCCTCCAATTATGCTACCATCCTGCAGCTGGAAAAGTAAACGCATTCTTGCATGATCCGCCGTCTTTTGCTACAATAAGAGCATAATACCGTAAAGCGGAAAGGAAGCTTTGAAAACCATGAATGCAGCGCAGCGCAGAGAATCCATTCTGAAACGGCTCAGCGGGGCCGAAGCACCGGTCAGTGCCAGCGCACTGGCGGCTTTGCTGGGGGTCTCGCGCCAGATCGTGGTGGGGGATGTGGCTCTGCTGCGGGCAGGCGGTGCGCAGATCGATGCAACGCCCCGGGGCTATCAGCTGCATCCGGCGGAAAAAGGCTATACCGCCATTCTGGCCTGCGTGCACAGCACCGAGGACGAGATGCGCACCGAGCTGTACACCGTGGTGGATCAGGGCGGCATCGTGGTGGATGTGGCCGTGGAGAACAGCCTGTATGGCGAGCTGCGCGGCAACCTGAACCTTGCCAGCCGCTACGATGTGGACAACTTCATCCAGCAGGCCAAGGACACGCCGGAAGCGCTTTTGAGCCGCATGACCGGCGGCGTGCATCTGCACACCCTGCACTGCCCGGATGCCGGGAGCTTTGAGCGCATCAAAAAAGAGCTGGAAGAAAAAGGTATCCTGTACCGCAAGGAGTGATGCGGATGGGGATAGACCCAGTATAAAAAAGGCTGAGGGCCTTGTCTATCCGCAAAACAGGAAAATGGTTGGATAATCAACGAAAAAGCAAAAGAGGTGGGTTTTCTGGATATTCGCATTGAAAAAACGGAGCGTGCCATCAAGCAGGCATTCATGGAGCTGCGGGCGCAGAAACCGCTGGAAAAGATCAAGGTCAAGGAACTGTGCGATCTGGCCTGCATCAATAAGTCCACCTTTTATGCGCATTATCAGGATATCTATGCGCTGGCCAACGCCATGGAGGACGAAATGGTGGAGGTGGTGGTGGAAAGCCTGCCGCAGCTGACCGCCCGTGATGTAAGCGAGCGCACCGAGTGGCTGACCCGGGAAATGTTCCGGGCGTTTACCCGGAATCAGACCGAGATCGGCATTCTGTTTTCCGGCTCCCGTCAGGGACTGTTCATCAACCGCGTGGAAGCTGCAATGAGCAAATGCATCTCGGAGAGCGACCCCTCGTTTGATGCCGATGTGGTGCGTAAGATCGTGCTTTCCTTCTGCGTGCAGGGCTGCTACTACACCTTCACCAGCTACTGCGGCCAGATGGACGAAAAGCGGCTGGTGGCTCTGCTTGCGTCCATTGCACGCGCGGCACAGAAGATCCGGATGTAACACAACAATTTAGAATGTCCGCCGCGTGCGCTTTGGGCATGAATAGCGGAAAAATAATTTTAATAGAGCAATGCCGGGCGGTCTGCGGAGTCAATATCCTGTACAACTACCAGCTGCTGCGTCTGGCCGGTGAGAACGGTGTGGCCGCCTACGGTGTCA